>CALVLG010000026.1 GCA_944336815.1 uncultured Bacilli bacterium
TTAGGAAATGATTTATATTTCTTCACCCCATCAAGTTCTGGTTATACAGTAGCTTATGATGTAAATGGTGATGTTCGTTGGTATCTTACTAATTATGCACTTTGGAAAGTTGATCGTTTAGAAAATGGTAATTTATTATTAAGTACCGAAAGACTTGTTAATTCACCATATTACATGACGGGTATGTATGAAATGACTTTACTTGGTAAGATTGTTAAAGAATATAGTCTTCCAGGTGGATACCATCATGATTACTACGAAATGCCTAATGGTAATTTCCTTGTTGCTAGCGATAATTTTTCTTCTGGAACCGTTGAAGATTATATTGTCGAAATGGATCGTAATACAGGCGAAATAGTAAAAACCTTTGATTTAACTAAAATTTTAAACAAAGAAGATGGAAAAAGTGAAAACTGGACTCAATATGACTGGTTCCATAACAATTCTGTTTGGTATGACGAAAAAACAAATTCAATAACCTTATCTGGTAGACACCAAGATGCAGTTATTAACTTAGATTATGAAACTGGCAAGTTAAACTGGATAATTGGTGATCCAACCAATTGGAGCGAAGAATATCAAAAGTATTTCTTTACCCCTGTTGGTGATGATTTTGGATGGCAATGGAGTCAACATGCTGCGATGATCACTCCAGAAGGATATGTCTTTATTTTAGATAATGGTAATAATAAAAGCAAAATAGAAAGTGAATATGTACCAGCTAGTAAAAGTTATACTAGAGGTGTTATGTATAAAATTGATACCGAAAATATGACGATTGAACAAATTTGGGAATATGGTAAAGAAAGAGGAAGTTCTTTTTATAGCCCTTATATTTCTGATGTTGATTACTTAGATCAAAATCATTATATTGTTCATTCTGGTGGAATTGTTTCGGTTGATGGTAAACCTTCAAACCAACCAGCAGGTTTATCAACTGGAAAAGTCAAATTAACTTCCGATACGGTTGAATTATTAAATGATGAAGTGATTTTTGAAATTAAATTACCAACTAATAACTATCGAGTTGAAAAAATGTCTTTATATGGTGATGAAAAATTTTCTTTAGGTGGTCAAACAAAGATTGGTAGTCTTGGTAAAACAGATGTTGATAAAACTTCGCTTGGTTTTGGGATTGGCGCAAAAGATATTGAAGAAATTAAAGAAGAACATGAAATTACTTTAACTAAAGAAAGTGATCGCTTAGTTTTCAAAGGCCGCTTTTTAAGAGGAACTAAAGTTGAAGTTTTGCTTTATAAAAATGGCTTAATGAAAAGTTATGAAGTTCCAATCAGCAAAAAGCCTTATACAGCTCTATGTGTCGACGTTTTCACCGAAGAAGAAACAGAAAACGGCATTGTCGTTACTAAAAATATTAATGCCGAAGGACTAAAAGGCCAATATGCCATTTATGTTAAAGTTGATAATACATTATATAATACAGGAAGGTATGTGGAATTTTAAATGGACACGAAAATATTAAAAGCATTCGGTGTATTTTTAATTTTCTTTGTTTTGTTAATCGGCGGCTTAATCGTCTATGATAACTTAACAAAAGTCGAAGTTTTAAAAAATGATCATTTAGCTGACGTTACCCATGATGAAAAGAAAAATAATATCTATATTTTCTGGGGTAATGGATGTGCACACTGCGAAGAATTAAGAGTCTTTTTAGAAGATAACCCATCATTATGGACTAAAGATTACCAAATATTTTCTTTTGAAACTTGGAAGGATGAAGAAAACGCCACTTTAATGGATGACGTCTTAGCCTTCCTAGATAGAGAAAATGAGGGAACACCAACTATTTTAATTGGTGATGAAGTTATTGTTGGTTTTAGTTCTAGTAGTGAAGAAAAATTTAAAACAATTTTAGAACAACAAAAAAATAATGATTATGATGCTTTAGAAGAATTTAAAAATAATAAAGAAAAGAATTAGTTTTTAAAACGAACTAATTCTTTTTTTAGCCATTCCATAATAATATTAACAATATATTCTTGTTCTTCTTTAGTTAATTCCTTATTTTTCTTAATATGATGCCATTTATAAAGACAACCTCGGCAACAAGTGGCAGTTGCATGTTGAGCAATAAAAACCGGGTGTCCTTTCATAGGCGTTTGCTTACCATCATTTAAAGGCTCTTTTGCCGCTAATCTTTTTTTAACAAATTCATCAGCATGTTTCTTAATTGTTTCTAAGCCTTTTTCTTTGATATAAGCAATATCTTTTTCTTTTAAGTGAAAGCTATTTCGAAAAGTAGATAAACTTAACTTTTGTAAAATTATTTCCTTTGTCTTCATATTCACCATCTTTTAAATAGTATAATACATTTATTGTCAAGTTGCTACTTTTTGAAAAAGATAAAGATCTTGAATAGTATCGTTTTCTTTATTACAAGTTGTTAAAACTAAATCATAAGTATTTTTAGGAATCGTAATATAGCCTGTTTTTTCTTGATGAACAATCTTTTTTAACAGATAAGTATATGTTTTGTTTTGAAACAAAATTGTTGCCTTATCATTTAATTGTAATTTATCTAACTTTTTAAAATAAGCAATTTTACTCGTTCCCGAATGAGAAGCCAAAACAAGCGTACATTTATCACTTGGAAGACAAGCATTAATTTTTTGAATTCCATAAGAAACAGTATTTAAAGACGAAGAAAACGAATAATATTCTTGCTTTATTCCTATCTGCGGTATTGCTAATATTCCTTCTTCTTTTTCTATCTTCTTTTTTGGCTCGACAAAAACAGGTATATTACCAACAATAGAAGTAGGAGTAGTTGTAAATAAAACTTTTTCTTGTCCCTTTTGCCAAAAGAAAAAACTACCGCCTATAATTAATAAGACTAGAATTTTTTTTCCTTTTTTCATCATTAAAAGAATATACTTTAATTATTTCTGGATTATCTAAATGAGTTTCTGGCACAAAATATTTTTCATTTACAACCGTTAATTCTAAGAGAGTTTCCTCTTTATTTATTTCAAACAAAATAGGTTCATCTAAAGATATAAAGCCATCTAAAGAACTTTTCTCAATCAAATAATATTTTCCTAACGGCAAATTCGTTATATGAATCATACCATCTTGATTAGTTTTAAAATCATCGATTTTTTCTTTTTGATGATAAACAACTTGGCCGTTTTCTAGTATATCTTCACTAGCATATAAACTAAAAACCACTTCTTTTAATGGATTTCCATCTTGATCGTTTTTATAAAGAGTAACTTCTCCATGAATCAATTTTTCATTAACTACCTTAACTTTTTTAAATACCGTTTCCATTAAAGAATTTTCATATAACAAAGCAAAATGTATTGGTTCATCATCACTTACAAATCCTTCCAAAGGATTAGTTTCGATAAAATAATAATTTCCCAAAGGAAGATTACTAATTCTTATCTCACCATTTTTATCTGTTGTGTAATTCCCAATTTCTTCATTTTGATAATAAACAATTTTGCCATTTTCAAAAATATCTTCATTAGCATATAAAGAAAACACAACATTAGCTAAAGGTTTTTGAGAGTCATCTTCTTTTTTTAATAAAACTTCACCTTTAATTTTTTTATTCGTAAAAGATAACTCTATAATTGGTTTAGAATTTTTATCAACCGTAAAAACAATCGTTTCTTCATTCCAAAAATAGCCAGGGATATTTGTTTTTACTTCCTCTAAACGATATGTTGAAGGAAATAACGCTTCTGTTAAAAATTCACCATCTTCATTAGTTTTAAAAAGACATTCTTCATTTTGACAAACATATTTTTCATTATTAACATCATAGATTTTAAAAGCAATCCCAGCCATTTTAAGCGGTTTTTTGGTTTCTTCATCTAACTTAACAAGATGTACTTTAGAAGTATATGGTTCATTAACCAAAGATATATTAGTAACTTCATCACTTTTGGCATTTACCTTAACCAAAACATCTTCACTTATATAATAATTTTCTAAACCACTTAATTGTCTTATAATATATTCCCCATAAGGAAGAGTAATAGCATATTTGCCATCCTGATCAGTTTTAAAAGTCGTAACTTCTTCTAACGTTTCTTTTTTTAAAATAACAAAGGTTGCATTAGCCTCAGGTTTTAAACCTTCTTCAGTTAAATATTTTTTATCTATTTCTAATCTCGTTTTATATACTTCATCACTAACTTTTATCGTTTGCATCGAACTAATATTTTGTTCAGTAATTTCAAAAAAGTACTTAGTGTTATCTAATTCGTAACCTTCTGGAGCTTTAGCTTCTTGAAAATAATATTTTCCTAGGCCTAAATTACTAATCGTTGCCGTGCAATTATATAAAGTAACAGTTTGCACTAGTGTTCCATCTGCCCGATATAAAGAATATTGAGCTCCATTTAAAGAAGCATCACCACTAGCTTGACAGGTGTTTGTATCTTTATCTTTCTTTTCAATTTTTACTCTTCCTATAACTGTTCGAAAGTAAAACGAAACAACTTCATCTTCTAAATTACCACTTAATAAAAGATCTTGCCCAACATCGTGATGATAAACAATAAATTCTCCCTGCCAAGCTAAACTTTTCCTTCTTAAAGCTACTTGGCCACTACTAGAACTAGAGTGGGGTGTAATAATAAGGTTGTTCTCTTCTTTTTCAACGTGCGCTCCACTCATTGCACTAAGTTGATAATCAACGGTTATTTCATTTGTATCTTTTAAAACATAGTCTTCCCCATAAGGAATAACAATATGTTTATTTGTATAACTAGGCACTTTTTTATGTCTTGCAATAAGGCTATCTAATTCATTTGTTAAATCAGTAATTATTTGCGGTCTTGGAATAACATAAGCCCAAGGATTATCTTTAGAATTTCTACTTGTCCATTGAAAATTTCTTCCTAAAACTTCCCAAATTTTGGCTTGCGTAGCTACAATCCATTCTTCGCTCGTATGATTTTGATAACCATATCCATAATAAGCAATTAAACTTATTTCTTTTAATTTTTCTTCTGTTAAACCAACTTTACTAGCTAGTTCTGCTTGTGATAAGCCATAGTATCCTTCATACATTTCATCACTTCTTGGAATACCTGGTTCAATACAATAAGCCACTCGGCCATCATCTTTTCTTTGAAAAAATTCAAAGTCGCCAAATTTTCCCTCACTATCAACATAGTGATATTTTCCAATAAATTTGGAAGTAAATTGATCGGTTATGGTCGTCGCCTTAACATGCGGTATTCCAATTAATAATAGGAATATCACAAATAATATTTTCTTTTTCATCTTTTTTCTCCTTCTACTATTACTTACAAGTAAAAAAGAGAATTTCCTTTTTTTTCTTCAAAAAATCGTTCGCCAAATTTCGACATGAAAAGTAATTAATTAAAAATATTTCTTGCTTGACTGTTTTATGAATACATTTATTACATAATTCTAACAAGAACATTTGATGTGAGTGTCATCATCCAATCTTGAAAAAAAGGGAGGTAGATAGAGATGAAAACTAAGTCTTTTATAATAAAAGTTTTAATGCCTTTTGATATCGTTTTCTACCTTACTGGTGTTAGCAATAAAAAAGTAGACACTCTTCAGTATTGATAGAGTGTCAAGTCAATTAAATTAGAGGCAACATTCACTTGCAAAAGCAAATGTTCCTCTTTTTTATTTTATGTATTTATCAATCTGGTATGTAAGAATAGCACATTTGAAAATACTTTTCTTAAGGTTAATTCCTATATAAAGTATACCATATAGTATATATTTTATGATAAAATATTTATAGGCAGGAGGTTTTTAAAATGACTTTATTAGACTTATACAAATTAAAATTATATGAATATAAAAAAACTGGTTCGAGAGAAAAGCCCTGGAAATTATTGGCAATGCTATTATTATCTGAAAAAGATAAATATGAACCATTAGAAAATTTTCAAAGGGAATTCTATAAAAAATATAAAACACAAATTGACGTACAAATCGCTAAAGTAGAAAGAGATTTTAATTTTACTTTTAAAGATATAGTTGAATATATAGAAAAAAATGTTGTATGCGACAACTATGAAGAGCAAAGAATTTGGCTTGTATTTGCGGACGGATTTAGTGCATTAAATTTTGGATTGATATATAAAGAAGATAAAACGGCAGAAGAAATTTATGCTGAATATTACGATAATGATGATCTGAAAAAATATTATGATATTGAACAAAGAGCAATTGTTAATGATGTAAATATTACTGAATTAGACAAGCTATTAAATAGAATTCTTGCTAATCCAAATAACTTTTATAAAAGAATTTGTGATGAATTAACTGCGGAAGAACGTGTATTTATATTAAAACAACTTGAAAATAGATGTTGTATGAATTGTACAAATGGAAGTTGCAGAGTTGAATATAATGAAAAAGTTGGCATTGATGAATTTGAAAAACCACAAGGTAGCGATTGTGCTGGTTGGTTTAACGCTGAATTAATAGGTCGTAGTAGAATTTTAAGAAAAACAGATATAAATCAATTAAAATAATGATACAATAAATAAACATAATTATAATTCATAGGTTGAATATGTAATTATGTTTTTTTGTTTATATTATGTACCATATTTAGAATGTAGAGTATTTAATTTTTCTTGTGCTTTTCTTTTATTATATATTTCAGTTTTTTCTTCATAACTTAATTTGCGCATATAAAAACCCCGTTTCTATGTCCAAGAAACGGGGTTCATATCACTAAAATTAACCTTTATATATTTAAAGCCGATTAGTTCGACTAATTTCCCAATGGTGGAGAAGAGGAGAGTTGAACTCCTGTCCAGTCAATCCTTTGATAAAACATCTACAAGTTTAGCTAGAATTGTTTTTAATATACTTTATGGATCTAGCACACCAAAAGAGTATACGAGTCTTAAAAAAAATTCATAAAATCACTTAAGACGAGTAATTTTATATATCTTATATTTGTGAACCTTTAAACACCCTATAAGAGAAAGTGAATAAAAGCCTTCTTGTACCTTAAATTAGGCTGCTACAGGAGCATAAGAAGCAAACGAATAGTCTTCGTCATTTAATTTTAATTGGCGCATTTAAAGTATGCCTACTACTTGCCGTCCTATTAAGTAATTGCTGTCGAAACCATTACTTCCCCGTGCGGTAATTATAGCATAAAATGCTTGCAATATCAATATTTATGCGATATTATACAAGTAATGAAAATTATATTTGATGTGTGATACGAGGGGGATTTTTTATGTACGAAGAAAAAGAGCCAAAAGCAAAAAAACAAATAACCAAAGTAAAGCATGAAAAGAAATTTTTTCATAAAACAAACAAAAAAGACGAAAAAGTTAAAGAAACAACGCCTAAAAAAGAAAAAAAGACAAAAAAAATATTATCTTTTAAAGCTGACTATGTTTCTGTTTTAGTTCGCTTTGCCATGTTTTTACTTGTTGCTTTTGTCGTTATCTTTATAGTTACAAAAATTCGTAACGGCAGTGATGCCAGAACATTTACTAATAACATGGAAGAAATGAAAGAAGTCGCGGAAGTATATTACAAAGTTGATACTCATCGGCCATTAAGTGTCAATGAAGAAGTGATGATGACTTTAGGCGATATGGAAGATGCCAGTTTAATCAAAGAATTAAAAGATAAAGATGATAATATTTGTAGTAAAGAATATAGTTATGTTTCCTTAGAAAAACAAAGTGCTAAAAATTATGAACTTACCGTTTACTTATCTTGTGGGGGCGAAAGTGAAATGGCTACTTATCCTCTAATCTACGAAACGGAAAACACCGATGGAATACTATATGAATTAACTAGAACTATAACAAAAGATGAAAAATATAGTTGTCCAGAAGGATACCTTTTATCAGGAAGATACTGCGTTCGTTATGATAGTACCAAAACTGAAGCTGCTAAACCAGTATACCGAGTTATCCCAGAAAAAAATACAGCTGCTCGTTATAAACCAAGTGGTTATGAATATGAATATGTTGATCCAATTATTACGGAAACAGCTAATGTATACGATTGTCCATCAGGTTATACTTTAAATGGTACTGTATGTATCAAAGAAGGAACGGTTAAATATCGTACACAAACTGATTATACTTGTCCAAACGGCGCAACACCATCAGGTAGTCGATGCTTATATACTACGAGAGCTAGTTATAGTGATGAAAAACCATACTGTAAAAGAGGAACGCTTTTAGGTAATGACACATGCTATGTTACCAAAGAATATTCAGTTCGTTGTGTTACTGGCCGAAAAGATAGTACTTTAAATGCTTGCTATACTACCTACAGTGCTTCCCAAGAATTAAGTGATTGGTTATTTGATGGAAAAGTAACCTACAGCGATTCTTATGATATAAGTCGTTTAGAAAACGAAAAGCGGATGTATGAAGTAGATGAATACTTAGATAATGGTCGGGTTCGTTATAATCGTTATATTAGAAAATATATTAAAGTATGTGATGATGGTGATGAATTATCCGGAAGTACATGTCGTCATTATGATGAAGCTTATGAAACCCGTTATTGCCCAAGCGATTATCATTTATCAAGTGATCAAAGTGAATGTTATACTTATGAAGATGCTTACTATCGTGAAACAACAGGAACATATACTTGTCCAGAAGGATACTCTAAAAGAGGTAGTGGTTCAAATACAAGTTGCTATAAATATGAAAAAGCAACTGCTCATGAAACCAAAACACCATACTGTTCTTCATCTTACGATTTAACAAGCGACAATAAATGTATTCGTTCTGTCACGGCAACCTTAAAAGAAGATGATGCTTTATATACTTGTCCAAGTGGCTATACTAAAAGAGGAAGTGGGTCAAACACAACCTGCTATAAAAAAACAACAACTGATAGTTACTATTATTGTTCAAGTTCAAATGCCACCCTAGAAGGAACTCGCTGTATTACTAAAGGAAGTACTACATTTAGAGGTTACTCTTGTCCAATAGGTTATGATAATGTCGGAAGCAGTTGCGTTAAAACTAATGTTACTGAACGAATTCTAGCCGAAGAAACAAATGGTTCATCTACTGAAACCGAAACAATTTGGAGTAAAGAAAAAGATTTAGAAGGCTGGACATGGACCGGAAATACAAAAGAAGCTGAATAAGGCTTCTTTTATTTGTTTTTTTGCCCAAGAAATATTATAATTATTTTAAGGATGTGGTATAAATGACGTGTTATGAATTAGCTAAAGAATTTAAAAAAAGATTTCCTTCAACCATAGCATGGCGTATTTTTCAAAATTCCAAAGTTGTTGATTCGCATGTAAATCCTGATGAAACGATAACTTATGCTTTCGTTGGTCAAAAAAACGAAAGCCCTTTAGATTTTTTCCAAACTTGTGCGGTAGCTATAACTGATAAACGAATTTTAATTGGTCAAAAAAGAGTTCTTTTTGGTTATGCCCTAAGTAGCATTACCCCTGATTTATATAATGATATGAAAGTTACGCAAGGGATTTTATGGGGAAGAATAATTATTGATACGGTTAAAGAGAAAGTAATTATTTCTAATTTATCTAAAGATGCTTTGATTGAACTAGAAACAGTCATTTCAAGCTTTATGATGGAAGAAAAGAAACATTATGACACCAAATAAAATAAAAAGGATTAAAAAAAGAAGGCGTTTCTTCGCTTTTTTAGTCTTGCTTTTTCTTATTATAACTATAGGATATTTCCTTTTTCGGGCCAAAGATTACGAAATAACTTATGAAGAAAACGATTTTTCGATTACTGAAAAATATGATAAAAATAAAAAGATGCTTTCTTTTACAATTACGAAAGATAATCATGAATACTTTTGGCTTAAAACAGATACACGTTTTTTAGCTAAACATTTAATTTATCAAATAGAAGAATTTACCACCGAAAACGAAACATGCCTTAAAATAAGTAGTAATAAACTTCGGTTTGTTCCACTTTGTTCATCCAATAATGAGCAAGTTAGCATCGAATTAACTTCCCAAGAAATGCAAGATAAAGTAGGCTATAAAAAAGCTGAATTTGGCCAAACAGAAGCTAAAAAAGCCTACAATATGGAAATAAACAACTTACTTTACCATGACTTTTATATTTGGAATTATCGTGGCTTTTATCATATAAATAATGATACTGAAGAAGAAATTTCCTTATTTCAAAAAGATATTTATACCCCTAATTTAATAACTAAAGTTGATAACTATCTTTTTATTCCTGATTATGATGCCAATTATTATTTTACCAAAGTTTTTATTTTGAACACGGAAAACAACAAAGTTATAACCTGGAATTTAGATACCCCAATTTATTTTGACAGTGCTATACTGGGTGTATATGATAATAAAATATACTTAATTGATAAACACGAAAAAATAGAATGGGAAATAGATTTAAAAAAACAAAAAATGACCAAAGTAAGTAACAACGACACTGGCAAAATATACGATAATGGCTTAAAAGATGTATCCTTAAATAGCTTACTTTATCAAGACATGACCTTTAAAGGTGTCCAACCATACACTTATATTATTGATAATGGCTTATATTATGAAGCTTTAAATAAACGCATCAAAATTAGCCAAAATACGCC
>CALVLG010000027.1 GCA_944336815.1 uncultured Bacilli bacterium
TTGGTACAATGTGGTTAGGATGTGATTATGTTGAAAAAAATTAGTGTAATTGTTTCCTGTTATAATGAAGAAGAATCGTTACCTTTATTTTATCAAGAAATGAATAAAGTGATGGAAGAACTAAAGAAGTATAAGTTTGAACTTATTTTTGTGAATGATGGAAGTAAAGATAAAACTTTAGAAGTTATAAAAACTTTGCGTAAGAAAGATAATCGGGTTCGGTTTGTTTCTTTTTCAAGAAATTTTGGAAAAGAAGCGGCTATGTTGGCGGGCCTTGATTATTCAACGGGTGATTACGTTACTTTAATGGATGCAGACTTACAAGATCCGCCCAAAATGTTGCCTGAAATGCTAAAATACATTGAAGAAGATGGCTATGATTGTGTTGGAACAAGAAGAGTGACACGAAAAGGTGAGCCACCAATTAGAAGTTTTTTTGCTAGAAGGTTTTATAAACTTATTAATAAAATGAGCAAAGTAGAAATGGTGGATGGAGCAAGAGATTATAGATTGATGACAAGACAGATGGTTGAAGCAATTTTGAATTGTCGGGAATATAATCGCTATTCTAAAGGATTATGGAGTTTTGTTGGTTTTAAAACAAAGTGGCTTGAATTTGAAAATGTACAGAGAGTGGCTGGCGAGACAAAATGGTCTTTCTGGAAACTTTTTAAATACGCGATTGAAGGAATTGTAGCTTTTACAACGGTCCCTTTAACTATTGCTGCCTTTTTAGGAATTTTATTTTGTTTTATAGCTTTTGTCATGATTGTGGTAATTATTTGTAAAACCCTTATTTGGGGTGATCCTGTAAGTGGGTGGCCAAGTTTAGCGTGTATCATTATTTTTGTGAGTGGGATTCAATTATTCTTTATGGGTATTTTTGGTGAGTATTTAGCTAAGACTTATTTAGAAACGAAAAAAAGACCAATATATATTGTGAAAGAAACAGAAAAAGAAATTCAATAACTGTTTCTTTTCATTTAGGAAAAAATATATTATAATACTTATATAGTAAGGGTGATGGCAGTGTATATTTTATTATTAGTTATAACAATTCTTTTTCTTATTTTATTACTTGGCGGATACTATTTTTTTGCTTTGGCCATAAAAAAGGGAAATAAGTCTTTTATTTTAAATCAACCTCATAATAAAGGTGTTCATAAGAAAAATGAAGAACAAACCAAAATAGAAAAAGAGTGGTTTTTGGCCAATAAAAAAGATGTTTATTTAAAAAGTAGTGATGGGTTAAATTTATATGGGGCGAAGGTTTCTAAAGGTAAAAGAAAAAAATGGATGATTTTGGCCCATGGCTTTTCGGCTACACACATTAGCGTTCTTCATCAAGCCTATAAATTTTATGAATTAGGTTTTAATATTTTATTAATTGATTTACGAGCCCATGGAAATAGTGAAGGAAAATATATTGGGATGGGTGTTTTAGATTCTAATGATTTAGTTAGTTGGATTAAAAAATTGGATAAGATAGAAAAACCTACTACTATTGGGTTATATGGTATATCTATGGGGGCCGCAACGGTGATGATGAGTTTAGGAGAAAAATTGCCTGATAGCGTCTCTTTTGCTATTGAAGATTGTGGCTATTCTAGTGTTTTTGAAGTTTTTAAATATCAAATGAAAATGATGTTTAATTTGCCTAGTTTTCCTTTTTTGAATATTGCTGAGAGTTGGTGTAAAACTATAGCTAAATATGATTTTCATACTAAAACATCTTTAACGGCTTTAGCAAAAACAAAAATTCCGGTTTTGTTTATTCATGGAACAAAAGATACTTTTGTCCCATATCAAATGTTGGAAGAAAATTATGATGTATGTGCTGCTAAAAAAGAAAAATTAATTATTCATGGGGCAAAGCATGGAGCTTCGGAAACTAAAGAACCTGAGCTTTATTGGAAAATTATTGATAAATTCACAAAAAAATATGAAAAGAAGAAAAACTGAAAATGGTTTTTCTCTTTTTGTGATATAATTTTTACAGAATGATAGGGAGTGAAGAACATGAGACAAATTGTTGATGGTAATACAGCTTGCTCAATGATGGCTTATTTATTTAGTGAAGTGGCAAGTATTTATCCTATTACGCCTTCAAGTCCAATGGCTAGTAATATGGATGCCCAAAGTAGCAAGTTAGTTAAAAATTTATTTGATGATATAGTACATGTAACAGAGATGGAATCCGAAGCGGGGGCAGCTGGAGCGATGCACGGAGCACTTTTAGCTGGATCGTTGGCTTCTACTTTTACGGCTAGTCAAGGTTTACTTTTGATGATACCTAATATGTATAAAATGGCTGGCGAGTGTTTACCGGGAGTTATTCATGTTGCATCAAGAACTGTTGCTACTCATGCTCTTTCTATTTTTGGCGATCACTCTGATATATATGCGACTAGGGCAACTGGATTTTGTCATTTAGCTAGTTCTAATCCGCAAGAAGCATATCATTTGGCAGCGGTTGCACATTTGGCAAGTATTAAAGCATCTTTACCATTTTTGCATTTTTTTGATGGCTTTAGAACAAGTCATGAATTAAATGTTATTGAAACTTTGGGACGAGATAATTTACTTGCCTTGATTGATCAAAAAAAATTAAAAGAGTTTAGAGAGCGTTCTTTAAATATTGGTGAGATTAAACAATATGGGATGTCTGAAACTGAAGATGTTTATTTTCAAAGTATGGAAGCTAGAAATACTTTATATGAAATGGTTCCGGATATTGTTAATGAATACATGCAAAAAATAAATACATTAGCGGATACGCATTATGCTCCGTTTGAGTATTTTGGCGATAAAGATGCAACTTCAGTAGTTGTAGCAATGGGAAGTGTTTGTGATACCATAAAACTTGTGGTTGAAGAAGAAAGAAAAAAAGGGAAAAAAATTGGTTGTTTAACGGTTCATTTATATCGGCCGTTTAGTAAAAAGTATTTTTTAGATGTTTTGCCCGAGACGGTTAAGAAAGTAGCGGTTTTAGATCGGACAAAAGAAAGTGGAGCTAGTGGGGAGCCTTTATATTTAGATGTTTTGGCGGTTTTAAAAGATAAAGATATTCAAGTGGTTGGCGGAAGATATGGTCTTTCTAGTAAAAACACAACACCGTCACAAATATATGCGGTTTTCAAAATGTTGGAAGAAAATCCTCAAAATAATTTTACGATTGGAATTGTTGATGATGTAACAAAAAGAAGTTTACCAACTTATGATTATGAAATTCCTTTGAAAGCTTTTGAAATCCAAATTTACGGCTTTGGTTCTGATGGCATGGTTTCGGCTAGTAAAGATATTATGCATATCATTGGTGAAAAAGATTATGTTCAAGGCTATTTTGAGTATGACTCTAAAAAAAGTGGGGGCGTAACAGTAAGTCATTTACGAGTTTCTAAAGAAACAATTTTAGCGCCTTATTATGTTACGGCTTGTGATTTAATTGTTGTGACAAAAGATGAATATTTTGGTAAATATGCAATGCTTAATAATGCTAAAGATGGTAGTGTTTTACTCATTAATACTAAAGATGAACAAAAGTGTTTAGAAAAAATGACTTTGGATGATATTGAATGCTTAAAAAAGAAAAAGATGAAAATTTTAACAGTTGATGCTGATAAAATAGCAATGAAACATCATATTCCCGGTAAAATTAGTAAAATCATGGAAATTATTATTTTGAATTTACTTGGTGAAGAAAATGCCCTTAATATTTTAAATCAATCTATATGGGAAAGTTTTCATACTAAGGGCGAAGATGTTGTAAAAAATAATCAAGAAGCTATTTTAGAGGCTTGTCAAAATGTGCGGAAATTACAAGTTATAGATAAGGAAAAGAAGGAACAAAAAGTTCTTAACAATATTTTTGCCAAAATGAATGCTAGATTAGGTAATGAACTTACTGTTTCGGAGGTTATGCCAATTTCTAAAGGAGAGTTTCCGGGTGGTTTGACCAGTTTAGAAAAGCGAAAAATATCTCCGTTAGTTTCAAAATGGATACCAGAAAATTGTATTCAATGTGGGATGTGTTCGTTTGTTTGTCCCCATGCAGTTATTAGACCTTTTTTAGTTAAAGATGAAAGTAAACCGCAAGCTCTTGGGGCTAGTGAGTATCAGTATTTTATAAGTGTTTCGGAAGCTGATTGTACTGGTTGTGGGTTATGTGTAAAAATATGTCCTGGTAAAAACGGTAAAAAGGCTTTGTATTTAGGTCGTTATGATGAAGAAAAGCAAAAAGAAGCTGATTCATATTTTCATGATTATGAAAATCCTTTAGAATTTCCAAAATTTACAATTAAAGGTAGTCAGTTAATGAAACCAAAATTTGCTTTTTCGGGCGCTTGTGCTGGTTGTGGAGAGACGGCTTATATTAAGTTACTTACGCAGTTGTTTGGGGAAGAGATTGTAATTGCTAATGCAACAGGTTGTTCGTCAATTTATGGCGGCAGTGCCCCATCAACGCCTTATACTATTCCTTGGGCAAATAGTTTGTTTGAAGATAATGCAGAATTTGCTTATGGGCTTCATTTAAGTTATCAAAATAAACGAGAACAAATTGCTAATGTTATGGAAAAAGAGATGAACATGGTTTCTTCTGCTACGCAAAAATTATTTAAAGAATGGTTGGCTAATCAAGATGACGTGGTGATTACTAAAAAAGTAGCGGAAAATTTGGAAAAAGAAGATTTAAGTCAAGAACTGGTTAATCTAAAAACTTATATTCAAGCTCGTACTGTCTGGGCAATTGGGGGTGATGGTTGGGCTTATGATATTGGTTTTGGGGGAATTGATCATGTTTTATCAAGTGAAGAAAATATTAAAATATTAGTATTAGATACTGAGGTATATTCAAATACTGGTGGCCAAATGAGTAAATCAAGTCATGTTGGCCAAGTAGCGGAATTTGCTAATTTAGGGAAACGAAGTCATAAAAAAGATTTATTTAGGATTGCGATGAGTTATCCTAATTGCTATGTGGCTAGTATTTCTCTAGGAGCAAATATGATGCAAACATTAAAAGTATTTAAAGAAGCGCAAGAACACAAGGGACCAAGTATTATTATTGCCTATGCGCCTTGTATTGAACATGGTATAAAAGGCGGGATGAGTTGTACAAATGAAGAACAAAAACTAGCTGTAGAAGTTGGTTATACAATTTTGATGCGATATAAGCCTGAAGAAGAGAAACTATATATTGATTCTAAAACGCCTGATTTTACAAGGTATCAAAAATTTTTAAATCGGGAAGTAAGGTATCATTCCCTTAAAATTAAAAATGAAAAAATGGCTCAAGAGTTATTGAAAAACAATCAAGAAACAGCGATGAAAAGATATGCTTATTATGAAAAACTTAGTAAAGATGCTTAATTATTGTGAAAAGAGAAGAAAATTCTTCTTTTTTTTATTTAGAACGTGGTATACTGTTTGAGAGGAGTGGTTATTATGAAAAAATTACATATTTTTAGTACTTTAATTATATTGGGAGCTTGTTTATTTGTTGGAACAGTAAATGCTCAAGTTAAACAAGAAACGTTAAAGGAGGCATGTGAGGCCGAGGAAATTTCTTGTGATGTTCAAGATAAGGAATTTGATGATGAGTTATTAAACGTATATATTTTCCGTGGTGATGGTTGTGGTTTTTGTCAACGTCTTTTAACTTATATAGGAAGTATTGCAAGTGAATATGAAGACAAAATTAATTTTGTTGTTTATGAAGTAGGAAATAACGAAGATAACTGGGATTTATATGAAAAAGTAGGGGCTAAGTTTGGTGATGAAATTTCTGGTTATCCTTATATGGTTATTGGCAAGTATATTTTTAATGGTTATGCTTCAAGTGATGATGCCGAAATAAAGGAAGCATTAGATGCATATGTGGCTATGGAAAGTCCTTATGATGTTGTAAAAGAAATTGAAGCTGGTAATTTAGAAGAAGTAGAAAAAGAAATAGTTGGAGCAAAAGCAAAAAGTTCTACGGGGATAGTTTTAGCCTTTATTTTTGGGGTAGTTATCGTTTTAGTTATGTTTATGGGATATACATTAAGTAAGAAAGAAACAATAAAAAAATAATTTATGAATAAAAATCCTTATTTTTACAGATAGTAAAAGTGAGGTTTTTTTTATGGAAAGTTTAAGTAAATATAAGCAAAAGAGAAATTTTGATAAAACTGAAGAACCAATAGGGAAAAAACAAAAGCGTTTAAAAAAACTTCGGTTTGTTGTACAACATCATATAGCTAGTCATAATCATTATGATTTAAGATTAGAATGGAATGGAGTTTTAAAAAGTTTTGCTATTCCAAAGTGTCCTTCTTATAATTCTAAAATTAAACGTTTAGCTATAGAGGTTGAGGATCATCCTTTAGAATATCGAAATTTTGAAGGAACGATTCCTAAAGGCGAATACGGTGGCGGGACAGTTATGATTTTTGATGAAGGATATTGGGAGCCGGTTAATAAAAAGGTTTCTTTTAAGAAAAAGATAAATTTTGTCTTAAAGGGACAGAGATTTAAAGGAAGTTGGACACTTGTTCATTTAGAAAAAAATAATTGGTTATTTATAAAAGAAAAAGATGGGGAAAAAGGGATTGATTTAAGAAAGTTTAAGACGAGTGTTAAGAGTGGGAAAACAATGGATGAGATAGCAGCTAAAGTAGTTTTAACTAATCCGGATAAATTAATTGACGTTAAAAATAAAATTACTAAAAAAGATATATTTACATATTATGAAAAAGTATCGATGCGGATGTTACCTTTGGTATGTAAACGTTTTGTTAGTGTTGTTAGAAGTCCACAAGGGCTTAATGGCCAAAGTTTTTTTATGAAACATTTTACAAATGAATTTTTAGGGAAGAAAAAGTCGTTTTATTATTTAAAAGATAAATGGGGTCTTTTAGAAGAAGTCCAAATGAATAGTTTTGAATTTCATATTGGGGCGAATAGTATTTCTAATTTACATGAACCTAATTATATGGTATTTGATTTAGATCCGGATGAAGGATTATCTTTAGAAAAGTTAAGGGAAGGTGTTTTAGATTTAAAACAAATTTTGGATGCTTTATCTTTGCCATCGTTTTTAAAAACAAGTGGTAAAAAGGGTTATCATGTAGTCGTTCCTATTACGCAAATGAAATGGTTAGAATTTCGGTTATTTGCTAAACGAATTGCCGAAGTGATGGAAAAAAAGTGGCCAGATAAATATACTAGTAAAATGAGTAAACAAAAACGGCGGGGTAAAATATTTATTGATTGGGTAAGAAATACATTAGGGGCTTCTAGTGTCGCGCCATATTCTGTTCGTTTAAAAGAAAATTTGCCGGTTTCAATGCCTATTAAATGGAGTGAACTATATAAAATAAAACCTGATGGTATTACGATGAAAGAAGCTCTTAGAAGGCTTAAAAATAAAGATCCTTGGGCTGATTTTTATGATTTTTATTAGAAAGTTATTAAAAAAAACAACTTCAAATGAAGCTGTTATTATATAAAGAGTTCGAAATTTACGAACTTGTTTTTTAATGGTGCTGAAAACAGGACTCGAACCTGCGACCTACGCGTTACGAGGGCGTTGCTCTACCAACTGAGCTAATTCAGCAGAACTGTTAATAGTATAATATAAAATTGTTAAAAAAGCTAGAAAATAATAATAATTATTAAAATATATAAAAAGAACCGTAATATTAAATTATAAAAATTTCTTTAGTAAAAGTGATTTTCTTGAACAAGAGTATGGTATAATCTTTAGAAAAGATGGTGATTTTATGGAACAAGCTTCTTTGTTTGAAAATGAGAGTATGCCTTTAGCTAATAGGGTTAGGCCAAACACTTTAGCGGAATTTGTTGGGCAAGAACATTTATTGGGGGAAGGGAAAATTCTAAGACAATTAATTTTGGCGGATCAAGTTCCTTCAATGATTTTTTGGGGACCTCCTGGAGTAGGTAAAACAACTTTAGCAAAAATAATTGCTTCGACAACAAAAGCTAATTTTATTATTTTTAGTGCCGTTACAAGTGGGATTAAAGAAATTAAAGAAGTGATGGAACAAGCAGAAAAGAATCGCTTAAATGGCTTAAAAACAATTTTGTTTGTCGATGAAATTCATCGCTTTAATAAAGCTCAGCAAGATGCTTTTTTGCCTTATGTTGAAAAGGGAAGTATTATTTTAATTGGGGCGACGACGGAAAATCCTTCTTTTGAGATTAATTCAGCCTTACTTAGTCGTTGTAAAGTTTTTGTTTTACAGGCATTAACGGAAGACAATATCGTATCTATTTTGAAACAAGCGATTAAAGATAAAAAAGGGTTTGGTAATATAACAGTTAAGATAGACGATAAATTTTTAAAATCGATTGCTGTTTATGCTAATGGTGATGCAAGAACTTCTTTAAATATGTTAGAGATGGTTTTGCTAAATAGTCCTAAAGAAAATGAAACAATCGTGGTCAATGAAAGTATTATTAAACAGTGTTTAAATCAAAAGACTCTACGTTATGATAAAAACGGGGAAGAACATTATAATTTAATTTCAGCTTTGCATAAATCTATGCGTAATAGTGATCCACAAGCAGCAATTTATTGGCTTACTAGAATGCTAGTTGGGGGTGAAGATCCTTTATATATTGCTAGAAGGCTTATTCGGTTTGCAAGTGAAGATATTGGCTTAGCTGATCCAAATGCTTTAACATTGGCTGTTTCTTGCTATCAAGCATGCCATTTTATTGGTATGCCAGAATGTTCTGTAAATTTAACAGAAGTTGTAACTTATTTTGCGGTGGCCCCAAAATCTAATTCTTTATATGTTGCTTATGAAAAAGCTAAAAAGGATGCATTAGAAAGAATAGATGAAGGTGTTCCGTTGCATTTAAGAAATGCACCAACAAAATTAATGAGTGATCTAAATTATGGAAAAGGGTATATATATGCCCATGATACTAAAGAAAAATTAACAACTATGCAATGTCTTCCTGATTCTTTAAAAAATCAGGTGTATTATATTCCTAATAGTGATGGAAAGGAAATTCGATTTAAAGAAAGATTAGAAAAAATTGATAAATGGAAAAAAGAACATAGTAAAGAAAAATGAAATTAACTTTGTTTGAATAGATTTCTTAATGGAGCGATTTTATTTTAATTAGTATTTTTTACAAATTCATTTAAGTTCTCATTAAATAGTCTTGTTTTTTATTGATAATTCATTTGATGTATGGTAAGATGGCGCTAGATGTGAAAAGTATAAATTATGAAATTTTTAGCTTTTAAGAATAGTCAGGAGGGTTTAATATGAATGAAAGTTTAAAAATTACAAAGATAAAAGTATTTGGTGTCGGTGACGGGGGAAATAACGCAGTTAATCGAATGATTGAAGAAGGCATAAACGGTGCCGAATTTTACGCTGTAAATACTGATTTACAAGCACTTAATGTTAGTAAAGCAATCAATAAAATTCAAATTGGAGCGGGAATTGCCGAAGAAAAAGGTGCAAATTCTAGTTTAGAAGTTGGAAGAAAATCTGCTTTAGAAAACAAAAAAGAAATTGAAGAAGCTGTAAAAGGCGCAGATATGGTCTTTGTTGTCAGTGGTCTTGGTGGCGGAACAGGTACTGGAGCAGCTCCAGTTATTGCCGAAATTGCTCAAGAAGCTGGTGCTTTAACAATTGCTATTGTAACGAAACCTTTTCATTTTGAAGGCGAAGAAAGAATGAAACATGCCTTAGTTGGGTTAGAAGAGTTAAAGAAACATGTTGATACTTTAATTATCGTTCCAACTGATGGTTTAAGAGATGTTACTGATAATTTAACAGCAGACAAAGAAATGTTTAAAGAGGTAGATAATATTTTATATCATGATGTTCGATCTATTTCTGATTTGATTAATGTTACTGGAATTGTAAATATTGATTTTGATGATATTAAAAATGTTATGGAAAAGTCTGGTACTGCTTTGATTGGTATCGGTATGGGCATTGGAGATAATAGAGCGACAGAAGCAGCACGTCAGGCTATATTAAACGCTTCTTTTGAAACAACACTTGATGGTGCAACTGATGCAATTATAAATATTACCGGCGATGACTCTTTAAACTTGCGTGAAATTGAAGAAGTAGTAAAAACGATGCGTGATGCTGCTGGTAGCGATATTAGGGTTATCTTTGGTGCTATTCAAAACGCTAATTTAACTAAAGAAGTAATTGTAACTGTTATTTTAATGGGGTTTGAAAAATAGCGATAAGAATTAAGCATATTATCTTGATTGATATTTTGGTATTAATAAATTTATTGATTGGTATATTAAATTATTTAATTGTGGAAGGCTTTGTTTAAAATAAAGAAAGGCTCTTTGTCAAATCGTGTTGGTAGAGAATAAATTTGATAAATGAAATGATATGTGAGAGTGATTTGAAATCA
>CALVLG010000028.1 GCA_944336815.1 uncultured Bacilli bacterium
CTATATCTTCTACTAGATAATAGTTTCCTTTAAAGTGTTTATAAATACCTTTGATTTTTATTTCGTTCATATTTTGTTCCTTTTAAATAGTTATTTATTTTGCTAAGTATTTACACATTAGAGAAGCTATTTCAGTTGGATTTTCAACAGGTAATCCTTCAATCATTCTGGCTTCAGCATAAAGTATTTTAGCGTAATCTTTTAATTCTTCTTTGTTTTCTTTATCTAGTTTTTGAAGCGTTTTAGCTATTTCATGATTTTGATTGATTTCAAGTACTTTGGCCGCTTTTAAGCCATTATTTAAAGGCATTTTGCTTAAAGTTTTTTCCATTTCAACTGATATTTCGCCTTTGCTACTTAAGCATACTGGATGATCTTTTAATTTGTTAGTAAAGCGAATTTCGGCAATATCAGGAATAGATTCTTTCATTATGGCAAACATTTCTTTAGCTTCTTCATTAGCCTTTTTCGTTTCTTCTTTTTCTTCTTCTGTATCAAAACTAGTATTTTCGCCACAAACATTTTGGAATTCTTTTTCCATGTAGTTATGTAACGTCATAAAAACAAATTCATCAACATTATCCATGCAATATAAAACTTCGTATCCTTTTTCTTTTGCTGCTTCAACTTGAGGCAACATCTTTATTTTGTCTAACGTTTCCCCACAAGCATAGTAAATAGCTTTTTGATCTTCTTTCATTCTATTTACATACTCTTTTAAAGTGGTTGTTTTTTCTTCAAAAGATGAAGTATAGATTAATAAATCTTGAAGCTTTTCTTTATGCATACCAAAGTCATTATAAATGCCATATTTTAATTGCAAACCAAAATCTTTAAAGAATTTTTCATAATTTTCTTTATCTTCGGTTATCATGGTTTCTAATTCTTTTTTGATTTTATTTTCAATAGAATTAGCAATTGTTTTTAAAACACGATTTTGTTGCAAAGTTTCTCTTGATATATTTAAAGTTAAATCAGGACTATCTACTACACCTTTAACAAAGCTAAAATAATCAGGTAATAAGTCTTTACATTTTTCCATGATTAGCACCCCATTAGAATATAGCTGTAATCCTTTTTCGTATTCTTTGCTGTAATAATCAAATGGAGCATGACTTGGAATATATAATAAAGCATTATATTCTAAGGTTCCTTCGGCTTTAATGTGCATGTGTTTTAATGGCGTTTCATAATCGTCAAATTTATCTTTGTAGAATGTATTGTAATCTTCTTCGCTTACTTTTTTCTTATCTCTTTTCCATATTGGAGTTAAAGAGTTTAAAGTTTTAACTTCTGTTTTTGTAATATATTCGTCTTCATCAGTTTCTTTTTTCTTTTCTTTTAGCTCAGTACGGGTAATTTCCATTTTAATTGGATAAGTAATGTAATCGCTGTATTTACGAACTAAAGATTCTATTTCGTATTCTTCTAAGTACTTACTATAATTTTCTTCTTCACTATCTTTTTTTATGGTTAAAATGATGTCTGTACCATAGTTTTCTTTTTCGGCTGCCTCAATGGTATAACCGTCTATACCGCTTGACTCCCACTTATATGCTGCATCTTCACCATATTTTTTAGAAAGAACTTTAACTTGGTCAGCAACCATGAACGCTGAATAAAAACCGACACCGAATTGACCTATAATATCTATGTCTTTTTTATGTTCGTTGTTTATTTTGAAATCTTGAGATCCAGACTTAGCAATGGTACCTAAATTTGTTTCCAGTTCTTCTTTGTTCATCCCAATACCATTGTCAGATATAGTAAGAGTTCTTTGGTCTTTATCAACTTTTAAGAAGATAGCAAAATCTTTTTTGTTCACTTTAATTTTTTTGTCTGTCAAAGACATATAATGGAGTTTATCGATTGCGTCGCTAGCATTAGAAATAATTTCTCTTAAAAATATTTCTTTATTTGTATATATGGAATTTATCATTAAATCCATAAGTTTTTTTGATTCTGTTTTAAATTCTTTTTTCTTCATTTCTTCACCTTCATTGTAAAGTCTAGCACTTTGTTTTAGCATTGTCAAGTCCCGAGTGCTAACCAGAATATATTGTTATGATTATAATCATAATAATGTCTTAAGAATTAGTGTTTGATTATATCTATAACTTTAAGGTTTACCTATAAACAACAACGCTTGCTCAAAAATATTCAACTTTGTAATTCGGTTTACTTTTATCGGAAGGATTTTTGGTTATATGATGTTTGTTCTCAAATATTTTTCTTTATATTTCTTTTATGGCAACAAAAAAACGCAACATTTTTATATCACGTTTATACAAATAACTTAAATTAATGACGTTGTGCTTAAAAGATTTTCCAGAGGTTTTGGTAACATCTTTCTAATTTTGAAAACAAAAAAGCTAGCAAATGAATGCTAACTTTTTTGTTTTCAAAATTGTTTCCCATATTTTACGCGTTTTTTCCACAGCAATTTTTATACTTTTTCCCGCTACCACATGGCTAGCATTTTTAAGGCTTTTTACCACTGCCCACTCGTTAATTTCCTTTAAAAATGGGGTTTTTATTACCTTTATGTTTTAGTTTATTCCTGCTAATCTCTAGCAGAGTGGCTCTAAAAGTGGCTCCAGAATGGCAAATTTTCCACATCTTTTTATCTTTGATCTTAACTACAATATACCATTTAATCCATTATAAATCCATACAACTTGGCATATTTTACTATTTTTAATAAAATTACATTTTTTTAATTTTAATACCTAATACACCATATTTAGATTGTTCTTCTAGAGAATAATATTCTTCCATATCTTTTGGATCAGCTATATCATCTTCATCATAACCCATTGCCACCTTATCAAAATTTTTATATAATCCTTCAAAAGATGGATAATGATATAAATTCTCGATTTCAACTAACATTTTTTCATTATTAGTTCTATTAGTAAATTCTATTAAATCCTTAATTTTTAGCAATTGTCTTTTCTCATCATTTAATCTTAACTCTATAGTTTTTGTTCCATTTTTTATTCTTTCAAATGGTCCATTGTTTAATTTCATTTCATGTTTCATAATGTTTACTTCCTCTCACTATATTTTCTTTATCATTGTTTTCATTCTAGTATGATAATCTTTTTTATTATAAAAATTATTACCAATATCATTGTAAGCGAATACATCAACTATTACATATTCACATTCAATGGATTTAAAGTATTCTTCCATTTTATTTATTAGTTCTTGCCCTATGCCTTTACTTCTAATTTTGTTTGTAACGATTAATTCTGTAATTTCTCCTCTTTTAGGACATTTATAGTCTAGATAATCATATTCATCATAAGGAAATATGCAACCCATGATTAAGCCAATTGCTTTATTATTTTCTACTGCCAAATAACATTTACCATTATTCTTGTTAACTTCAGCTAAATCTATAATTGCCATTTTCTCTCGATACTCAGGATGAACTTGATCCAAATGATCTTTATCTATTGATACGATATATTCTTCAAGTTCAACTAATAAGTCTTTAACATCTTCTAGATATTTATCTTCATATTCTATTACTTGCATTTTTTAATCACCTCAAATACTTCAAATATTACTTTAGTATTTTCATTAAAATTAGGATCTATTATATTAAAATAATTCATATGACTTTCTTTCCATTCATTTAATGATTTATTCTCGCCCTCTAATTTTGCTAAATCCCATGTAATATTTTTAAATTCAGTAATAATAACATTAATTGTTTTTATAAAGCATACATTGTTATCTTTCAAATCAGTCAATATTGATATATCCCCAACTTTTGAAACATTATCCAGTTCATATAAAGATGTAGTAGCTGTCTTTTTACCATCTAATACAAGATTAACTAATCTATCTACATCAATTCCAAAAGTCCATCTATCGGGTTTATTTAATAGAACTATCATTTTTTCTTTATTACCTAATGTGTCCGTTCCTACATATTCATCCACTATTTCAAAGTCACATTTTTCATAGCATTTAACTGCCCTTTTGTTTCTTTTAAAAGGTCTTAGAACAATACAGTCACATAAATATTTTTCATAAATATAATTATTAACATATTTAATAATTTGTGTTCCAATTCCTCTAGATAAGTATTCCGACTCTCCAATAAATATATCATACTCATATATACTATCATATTTTTTAAATAATTCACTTTTCTTATCATCATATTTATAAATTTGAACAAATCCTATTTTATTATCATTATAATTTATAGAAAATAACTGTTGCTGATTTGCTAATAATTTATTTTTATATTTGTTTTCTATCTCTTCATATGAAAGTTTTCTTTGTTCAAACCACTCATAAATAAATTCTTGACTACACCATTTATACATTAATTCTAACTATCTTTTTTATCAGTGAATTCAATTAAATCTATTTTGCTCATTATATCACCAACTTTCATACATAATTATACCATGAAACCATAATAAATTTTACTTGTATAGTCCGATGTTTAAATCAAAATGGCTCCAAAGTGGCTCCAGCCCATATTTTGGGCAATTTTTTGGCAAAAAGAAAAACTCGCGTTTTTCCTTATTTTATAGGGGTTTGCGAGTTATTTACCACAACATTGCTTATATTTCTTTCCACTCCCACATGGACATGGGTCATTTCGACCAATTTTTTTATCATTTTTAATAGGTGCTTTTTTGGTCGTTTCTTTATTATCTTTGGCATTTCCTTTAATAGTTTGAGTACGACTTGAATTTTGCTCTATGTTTGCTTTTAGCAAAAATTGTGAAATAGTATCATCAATTTTATTTAACAATTGTTCAAACATATTATATCCTTCCATCGTATAAGCTTGTAACGGATTTGTTTGGGCATATTGTCTTAAGAAAATACCTTCTTTTAAGCTCTCCATAGCATTTAGGTGTTCAACCCATAAAGAATCGATGATTCTTAAAGAAATAGCTCTTTCAAATTCTTCAAAATTAGGCGCATCTTTAATTTTTAATTCATAATCTTCATTTACTAAATTTGTTAAATAATCAATCATTTTACCTTCGTCTAGTTTTTTAATTTCATCTAATTTTATTTTTTCTGTTTTCAAGTAATTATTATTTAATTGTTCAACAATTTCGTTTAAATCTTCTTCAGTAAACTTACCATCTTCTTTGACATGAGCTGTTACAATATCTTCCATTGTATTTCTAAAAGTTTCTTTAATTGTATCATGAATACTTTCATTATCAATAATTGCATTTCTTTGCTCATATATAAT
Organism: uncultured Bacilli bacterium; assembly: GCA_944336815.1. Taxonomy (GTDB): domain Bacteria; phylum Bacillota_I; class Bacilli_A; order RF39; family UBA660; genus Ventrenecus. Next base: position 5,240 of record CALVLG010000028.1, read on the forward strand.
TCTTCTTTGTTCATTGACAACGTTGTCATAATCAAGTAAATTTTTCCGCATATCAAAGTTGTTTCCTTCAACTTTCTTTTGAGCAGATTCTATTGATCTTGTTAAAGATTTAGAGCGAATTGCTTGATCTCCAACTAGGCCTAAAGCCATAACCATATTTTTTACTTTATCCGTTCCAAAACGACGCATTAAATCATCTTCGAATGATACGAAGAATTGGCTCATTCCTGGGTCTCCTTGACGACCTGAACGACCGCGCAACTGATTATCAATACGGCGAGATTCATGTCTTTCGGTGCCAATTACGCAAAGTCCACCTAATTCTTTAACGCCTTCGCCTAATTTAATATCTGTACCACGACCAGCCATATTAGTTGCAATGGTTATTGCGCCTTTTTCACCAGCATGAGCGATAATTTCAGCTTCACGAGCATGGTTTTTAGCATTTAATACTTCGTGTTTTAAGCCTTCTTTTTTTAACATAGAAGATAATTTTTCATTGTTTTCAACTGAAATTGTACCTACTAGAATAGGTTGGCCTGTTTCGTGAATTTTTTTGATTGTTTTTACAATTGCTTGATATTTGCCAGCTTCAGTTGAATATACTAAATCCGGTAGATCTTTTCTTATTACAGGTTTGTTTGTTGGAATTTGAATAACATACATATTATATATATTTCTAAATTCTTCTTCTTCAGTTTTAGCAGTACCGGTCATACCAGATAATTTGTTATACATTCTAAATAAATTTTGGAAAGTAATTGTTGCCATCGTCTGGGTTTCTTCATTTATTTTAACGCCTTCTTTAGCTTCAATTGCTTGATGTAATCCTTCGCTAAATTGACGGCCATGCATTAAACGACCAGTAAATTGGTCAACTATAATAACACTGCCATTATCGACAACATAATCAACATCTTTTTTAAAACCATAATTTGCTTTTAAAGCGTTATTGATATGGTGAACTAAAATAGAATTACCAACATCATAAAGATTATCTAGTCGAAAATGCTTTTCTAATTTTTCAGCACCTTTTTCAGTAATAGAGACATTTCTTGTTTTATTATCGACAATATAGTCTTCTTCAGTTAATCTTTTTACAGCTTTATCAGCATCCATATATAGATTTTTAGAATTTTGTTTACCACCAGAAATAATCAATGGTGTTCTAGCTTCATCAATTAATATAGAGTCTACTTCATCGACAATACAGAAATTAAGAGGGCGTTGAACACGATCTTCTTTTCTAACAACCATGTTATCTCTTAAGTAATCAAAACCTATCTCGTTATTAGTTGAGTATAAAATATCACAGTTATAGGCAGCTTGTTTTTCCATCGCATTTTTTTCACGCATATTTAAACCAACCGTTAAACCAAGAAATCTAAAAATATTTCCCATCCACTCAGAGTCACGTTTAGCTAAGAATTCATTTACTGTTACAATATGAACACCTTTTCCATCTAAAGCATTCAAATAAGCTGGCATAGTTTCAGTTAAAGTTTTACCTTCACCAGTTTTCATTTCAGCTATATTACCGTAATGGATTGCTAAACCACCTAAAATTTGAACATAAAATGGTTTTTCATTTAAAACACGATAATCCACTTCTCTAACAACAGCAAAAGCATCGACAATTAAATCGTTTAAACTTTCGCCATTAGCTAGTCTTTCTTTGAATTCAGTAGTTTTTGCTTTTAATTCATCATCACTTAATGCAGCCATTTCTTCTTCTTTAGCAATAATTTGATCTGCAATTTTTTCAAACCTTTTTAATTCTTTATATTCGGAATCGATTAATTTTCTAAATATTCCCATGTTAAAAACCTCCGTCTTATTTATTTTACCATAATCTCTAAAAAAAGGAAAAAAATTTACTCATTTTTCCCTTTAATTCTTTAAATTGGCTCTTCATATAGCAAAGCCCATGTTTTTCTTTGAACATTATAATTAATTGTATATTGATAATTTGTAGCTGTCACACCAATTATTTCTTTAAACAAGTCGTTTATTTCTTGTTCCTCATATATTTTACTAAACTCTTTGATAAAAGCTAAATACTTATTTTCTTCTTGATCATTTATATTGGTTATTTTTTGCCAAGCAAGATATTGATATTTACTTGATCCGTTTTTATTTTCTACAATATAATTTAATAAGAAATTTTCATAATTTCCTTGACGCTGTTCTTTACTAATTTCTAAATTTTCCATAATTTTAAAGTTTTCATATTGAAGCTGATTTGTATTTTGAAAAGGATTTAATCCTAGAAAGCAACTTTTTAAGTAGCCAACAATAATGTCTTGGGATGTATTTACTTGATATTTTCTTACATAAAGTTTTTCATATAATGATAGTATTTCTTGTTTTAAATCCCAAATATTGTAGGTTTTAGGGTGGTTTTGGTATTCTAGGGCGTATACTAATTCAATTTTAGCTTGTATTTCATTAACAATATCATTACTTTCAGGAATTTCTTTTTTTAGCTCGCGCCAAATATTTTCATAATCTTTTTGAAATAAACTTTTTTCAATTGTATTATCATTTAATAATTCTTGTAATAAAGAGAAAAAGCCCCTTAAATCTTCATAAGAATTATCATTACTCATGAATGAAACAAATACTTCTTCATATAAACCTTCATTTTTTAAGCCACGAAAGCCCCACGTACGGTCCGCATGCAATTTTTCATGAAAGGTACTTTCGTATGTATTTAAAGTTATTTCTTTAGCCCGAATGTCATAGCTACCGAGAACTACTATATATTGTTCTTTATCCGGAAATATTTCTTCATTTACTTTACTATATTTTGTAGCTAATAAAGTATGAAGATAATCTTTTCCTTTAAAATAAATTAAATAATCTTTAAAATAAGCTTGATATTCTTTAGCCAAAATATCTTTAACGTTTTGATTCATCCCATCATTTTCTTTTAAAAGTTTTAATAAATCTTCGGTGATAACGCGTTCCTTTTCTTCTAATGATAAAAAGTTCCATGATAGCGTTGTAACGATTGTGTTTGGATTGTCAATAAAAAAATCAATAGGATAATAATTTTTCACAAAAACTTGATAATAAATCACATTAATCAAAAACAGTAAAACACAAAAAATAGCTATTTTATGTTTATAAATCCCCCTTAACATAATAAAAACCCCCTGATTAGGGAGTTATACTAGCATAAAAGTTATAAAAAAGCAAATTTGACACTTTTTTACGTATTGATAATACCGTAAGAGCCATCTTTCCTTTTATAAAGAACAGCAACATTATCAGTATCTACATTTTTAAAGATAAAGAAATCATGTTCAATAAGTTCCATTTGTAAAATGGCTTCTTCTTCGTCCATTGGCCGTAGTTCAATAGTTTTACGACGAACGATTTTGCTATTTGTTTCTTCTTCCTCTTCTTCTGGAAGATCATTCATCATTTCATATTGTAAAACATCTTTAAATTTACGACGCATTTTCGTTTTGTTTTTTCTAATTTGTCTTTCTAATTTATCAATAGTTAAGTCAATTGCGGCATATAAGTCTTCTTCACTTGTTTCGGAACGAAGAGTAAATTTTGGAGTTGGAATTGTTACTTCAATTGTTTGTTCCTTGTTTTTTACTCTAATTACGACGTATGCTTTTAGTTCCTCTGGATTTTCAAAATACTGATCTAATTTGCCAAGCTTTTCAGTTATTTGCTTTTTAATAGCATCAGTAACTTTCACTTTGTCTCCCCGAATATCTATTCTCATGTTATCACCTTCCTAGCTTTATTATATCAAAAAGCTAAGAAAAAAACTACTAAGTTTTTATTTAGTAGCTTCCGTCCTAATTAACACTATATAATACTTCTTCTACGTCAATAGCTTGTAATCCTTTAGCTGTTTCAATAAGCTTAAAATCAACAACGTTTCCTTCTTTTAAAGTTTTATAGCCATCTTTTTTAATTGCTGAATAATGAACAAAGATGTCTTCTAAATCACCATATTCAATAAAGCCATAACCTTTAGCGTTGTTGAACCACTTAACGGTTCCACGTAACACTTTTTTTCACTCCCTTCCTATTACTTTTTACTCCATCTACACTTTATCATGACTATGTATAAACATCAATTAAAACTGTTCGACAAATTCTGCAGCATTGTCTATTTTAACTTAACACATAAACCACGATAAAAAAGATTATACACCGTTTAATTTTTTGTGCGTATTTTTTGTCTAAAAAGGCCGTTTTTTGACACGAAAAGATGTTTTATGGTGTTTTTTTGCTATTTTTGAGCTTTTTATGTCATTTTTTGATACTTTTAGACATGAAATAATATTTTGGTGATCATTTATGTTATCCTTTAAGGCGTTGGGTAGTGGTGGTATTGAAACAAAAATTTATTAAAAATGCGATGCATCTTATTATAAAGAAAAGAAATTTAACTATTTTAGAAGAAAAAAAACTACGTTATGGTTTAGAAGCCTTTTATAACTTGATAACAAAAACAATCGTTTTAATTCTCTTAGCAATTATTTTCGATTTTGTTTTTGAATTAGTTTTACTTACTATTATTTACTCAACACTTAGATTATATGGTTTTGGAATTCACGCGAAGACAAGTTTACAATGTTGGTTTACAACATTACCTATTTATATATGTGGATGCTTGTTTATCAAATACTCTGTCTTACCTGATGTATTAATATATATTATATGGGCTATTGGATTTATCTCTTTTTTACTTTTTGCTCCAGCCGATACACCGGCAAGACCTCTAATTCATAAAGAAAAAAGAATTAGAGCGAAAATTTTTTCTATTATTATTTTGCTTGTCTATTTAACTATCATTATTTTTTATAATAAGCAATTTTTGAGCAACGCTCTTCTTTATGGAATTTTAATGGAGTGCATTGCTATTAATCCTTTAACTTATAGATTATTTAATACGCCATATAACAATTATAAGACATTTCAAAAAAATATGGTTTAAATTTTAAATATAAATTTAAACAAAAAGTTTAGAAAGGAGTTGTAGTAGATGTTAGCTAATATTTTAGCAGGTATTGCAAATTTATTTGCAAATTCT
>CALVLG010000029.1 GCA_944336815.1 uncultured Bacilli bacterium
GCACATCTTCATCAAAACCCTTGTTTATATGCTGATGTTGTTACTTCAACGACTCATAAAACGTTAAGGGGCCCAAGAGGGGGTATTATTTTAACGAATGATGAAGAAATTGCTAAAAAAATTAATAAAGCAGTATTCCCTGGTATTCAAGGAGGACCGTTAGAACATATCATCGCGGCTAAAGCAGAGTGCTTTTATGAAGCTTTACAACCTTCTTTTAAAGAATACCAAGAACAAGTTTTAAAAAATATGCAAGTATTATGTGAAACGTTAAAAGAAGAAGGATTCGTTTTAATTTCTGGCGGTAGTGAAAATCATTTAGTTTTAGTTGATGTTAAAAGTTCAGTTGGTATGACGGGTAAAGAAGCGGAAGAATTATTAGATCAAATTCATATTACCGTAAATAAAAATACTATTCCTAATGAAACGGAAAAACCTACAGTGACAAGTGGTATTAGAGTGGGAAGTGCGGCGATGACAACAAGAGGCTTTAGGGAAGAAGAATTTAAGAAAGTAGGCCATTTTATTGCTGAGGCATTAAAAAACAAAGACAATGCGGCTGAATTAAATAAAATAAAAGAAGAAGTCTTAGCTTTAACAAAGAAGTTTTTGGTGGTTTAATGAAAGGAATAATTATTGCTATTGAAGGAACAGATTGTTCTGGGAAAGAAACACAAGCTAAGTTGTTAGTTGAAAACTTGATGAAAGAAAATATTAAAGCAGTTTATATGGGGTTTCCCGATTATAATTCACCAACAGGAAAAATAGTTGGGGGACCTTATTTAGGCAAGAAAGAAATTTCGGAAAGTTGGTTTTTAGAAGGCGTAGGTAATGTTGAGGGGAAAATCGCGTCGCTTTATTATGCGGCTGACCGGGCTTACCATCTAAAAACTATTAAGAAATATGTAGAAGAAGGTTATGTGTTAGTTCTTGATCGTTATGTCGAATCTAATATGGCTTTTCAAGGGGGTAAAATAAAAGATGAATGCCAAAGAGATGCCATGTATGAATGGATTGAAAAGTTAGAATATGGTTTATTAGAATTACCAAGGCCAGATATGATTCTTTTTCTTTATATGCCAGCTTATTATGCGAGTATTTTAAAGAAAAACAGAGTTTCTTTAGATGAACATGAAAAAAATAAAGAAATTTTACTTCAAGCAGAAAAGGCTTATTTAGAATTAGCTAAAAAGTATCATTATGACCAAATTAATTGTGTGAAAGATGAACAAATTAGACCAATTTCGGATATAGCTAGTGAAGTTTATGAAAAAGTAGTTAGGAAGTTACAAAAATGAGTACAGAAGATTTTGATTATTATTTACCAGAAGAATTAATTGCCCAGACACCTTTAAAAACAAGAAGTGATTCTAGATTACTAGTGATGGATCGCGATACGGGGGCTTTAGAACATCGGCATTTTAAAGATATAACTAATTATTTAACTGCCGGGGATGTTTTGGTCATTAATGATACAAAAGTTATTCCGGCTAGATTAATTGGCGAGAAAGAAGAAACTAAAGCAGTAATTGAACTTTTATTATTAAAAGAATTAGGAAATAATGAATGGGAGTGTTTATCAAGACCAGCGAAAAGATTGCATGAAAAGACGGTTATTTCTTTTGGCAATGGTAAGTTAAAAGCTACCGTGATAGAAAAAAAAGAAGAAGGAATTGTTCGGGTTAAGTTTACTTATAAAGGGATATTTTTAGAAATTTTAGATCTATTAGGGGAAATGCCTTTACCGCCTTATATTCATGAAAAGTTAGAAGATAAAAATCGTTATCAAACAGTGTATGCTAAAAATGTTGGTAGTGCCGCGGCACCGACAGCTGGGCTTCATTTTACAAATGAATTATTAGAAGAATTAAAAAATAAAGGGGTAATTATTACTAGTGTTACGTTGCATGTTGGCTTAGGAACTTTTAGGCCAGTTGAAGTAAGTGATGTGACTAAGCATCACATGCACAGTGAGTTTTATGAAATGAGTGAAGAAACAGCTGATATTTTAAATAAAGCTAAAAAAGAACATAGAAGAATAATTGCTGTTGGAACGACTTCGACTAGAACTTTAGAAACTATTATGCACTTATATCATACTTTTAAGGCTTGCCATGGTAATACCGATATTTTTATTTATCCTGGTTATGAATTTCAAGCAATCGATTGTTTAATAACGAATTTTCATTTGCCAAAAAGTACCCTAGTGATGCTTGTCAGTGCTTTTTCTTCTAAAGAAAAAATATTGCATGCTTATGAAGTGGCTGTCCAAGAAAAATATCGTTTCTTTTCTTTTGGCGATGCCATGTTTATAAAAAGAGATAACTATGAAAATAAATAAAGATTTTGTTTGGCAAGTTTTTAAGGAAATAGTTAGGGAAGCTAAAGATGGCGACATTGTGATTGATGATTGGCATTATCACATGGGCTTTTTTATAAAAGATGCTGATGGAACTAAACCAGTATTACAAATAAATGATGAAAATACTTTTAAAGATTTACTTTTTACGTATGTTTGTTATGTGCAAAAGTATTTACAAGATAATCCCCAATTTGTAACGGATCAATTACTTTTTTTAGAAGAAAATGAATGGTTAAAGCAAAAGTATTTGGTAAAGGCTATTTTAACTTTTATGATGGCAAACTTTTCTTATGATGATTTTTTGAAGCCTGAAGCCTTTGTTTTAAGAAAGATTCAAGCATTAGATGAAGATATTTTTACTAAATATGAAAATGAAACTTTACTTTTAGCAAAGATGGAAGGCATGGGGAGTAAATTTAATGATTTGCAGTTAATGGTGGCAAAAAAGAAAGAATCTTTAGCTAAAGAAAGTTTTCATTCTTTAGGGTTTACGTTAAAAAATGGGAAAGATAGTTATTGTTTACCTAAAATATATTATGAAATTAAAGATAATGTTTGTTATATAACAGGTATTCAAAAAGATAAAGAGGATAAGACAAAATTTCATAAAGATTTAGAAAGAACTTTTTATAAAGTTGATCATGATGTGCCAGCTGAATATAAAAACATTGAACCAAATGTTCTTATTGCTTTAACTTTGTTTTTGACCCTTTTAGAAAAAGAAGGAATAATAGATGTTGTTGCGAATGGTTTTTATCCTTTACGAAGTGATTTAAAAACATATAAACTTGATAAGAACGTAATGGATGAAAATGTTTATCAAAGAATTTTTTATAATACAGTGGAACGATTTTTCATGGCTTTTGTTCGTTTAGCATATCATTTTCCAGAGTATAAAATTATGAATTATCCAAGTGATTGTTATATGAGCATGTATGTTCATATAACACCTATTCGAGCAGTAAAAGAAGATTTTTTAACACAATTGAGAGAACAACTAATAACCACCACGCCAAATGTCAAGAAAATGTAAATTGACAATGGGAGGGGGTAATATGGTAGAATTACCTTATGAAAATAAGGTGATTTTTTATATGAAACTAGAAAAATATAAACAAAGAAACCCCAAGAAAATAGGAATAGCTGTATTTACAATTGCATGTGTTTTATTAATTGCTTTTGTTTTCATCTATTCTTCTTTTGCGAGTTTTGAAACGAATGAAACAAGAGGTTTTATTAATGGTAATGTGGTAGATCCAGGTGACCTGTTGCATTACAAGGTGCAAATATAGATAATTATGAATTTGAATTTCAATTAACACCATTAAATGGGGCTCCAGGTGAAAAAGAAATTGTAAAAAGTGAATCTAATGGTAGTATAATTTTTAGTAAAATTACTTTTGATAAAGTCGGGGTGTATCAATACGAGTTACAACAAGTAGTTGGAAAATATTCGGATATTAAATATGATGAAAGTAAGTATGTGATTACTATAACAGTGGAAGATGATAATATGGGACATTTAAGCGCTACGCCTGAATATAGTAGCTCGCCTATCTTTGAGAACGAATTTATATCATCGGTAGATGGAATTTGAACATTAAAAAAGAGAAAATCTATTTTTTGATTTGATTTTCTCTTTTTTCTAATATTAAACCAAAATCTAGTTTTTTATCGGGCATGAATAATTTTTGGTAATCTTTTTCAATAAGAACTAATTGTAAAGGGATAAAACCATAAGCATTTTGTAAATTTTGTTTTAATTCAGCTTTGGTATTACTAATTACATACATTTCTAAAAGTTCTAGATCTGGATCAACGGCTTTAACTAAAAAATAAGCTTTTTCGTCAAATGCAGCTGATAAATAGTTTTGTAAGTAAAAAATAGTTTTGTAGTATCTTTCACGGATAGTTTTGCAATTTTGATAAGTGACACTACTTAGCCAAGCGTTGAGAAATTGGTCAATTTCGGCAATTTTCTCAGGGGTTAAAGCTTGCATCTTTTCATATTTAGGAATCATTTGATAAAAAGATTTAACATACCAACCGTCATATAATGAATTATATGTGGTTGTTACTCTTTTTGCTTGCATATTTTCTCACCTGGTTAGTTATTATACATGAATATCTTTAAAATGCAAGTCAATAATAATTTGCATTAAAAGAAGAACTCTTTTATAATATTCTTTAGAAATGGGATGTAACTATGATTTTATGTATTGTGGGACCAACCGGGGTTGGTAAAACGAAGCTTAGTGTGCAATTAGCAAAAAAATATCAGGCTATTATTGTTAATTGTGATGCTATGCAGGTTTATAAAAGTTTAAATATTGGCACAGCTAAAATTAAAGAAGAAGAAAAAGAAGGAATAGAGCATTATCTTTTTGATTTTGTTAGTCCACTTGTTAATTATACTGTGGCTGACTATCAAAGGGATGCTCGAGTTATTTTGGAAAAGTTTAAAGATCGTAATATTATTTTTGTTGGGGGAACAGGTTTATATTTAAAAGCGGCTTTATATGATTATCGTTTTCCAAAAGAAATAAAAAAAGATAATTCTTATGAAAAATTATCTAATGAAGAAATATATGCTTTATGTTTAAAAAAAGATATGAATTGTAATATTCATCCAAATAATAGAAGAAGGTTAATTCGTTTTTTAGAAAAGGAAGAAACTGATAAGGTTGAACCGGTTATGTTATATCAGGCGATTTTTATTGGTCTAACTACGAAGAGGGATGTTTTATATCAAAAAATTGATGAACGAGTTGAGCAAATGATTGATGAAGGCTTATTAGAGGAAGTAGCGGGTTTTTACAAGCAAAATATACATAGTAAGGCCTTAGAAACCGGGATTGGTTATAAGGAATTATATAAATATTTTAAACATGAAATTTCTTTAGAAGAAGCGGTCGATTTAATAAAGAAAAATTCACGTCATTATGCTAAAAGGCAATATACTTTTTTTAACCATCAATTACCTGTACAATGGTTTAATGTAAATTATGATGATTTTACCCAAACGATTATGGAAGTAGAAGATTATATAAAAAAAGAGAGTAAATCTCTTTAGGCTAATTCAGGGTATATATTATGGGCAAATTCATGTTCTAAAACTTTTACTTCACCGTTGGTATCAATACTTTTTAATTGTTCAGTTGTGATTAAGAAGTATTTATGTTGAAGGTAGTCTTGCCCATCATTACTTACTGGGTCATCCCACGTTAAATCTAAATGCAACCATTTATTATCTAAATAAACGGCATTCCAAACATGTCCTTCTGTATCGTTTGTTGGATCAGGCGTTTTAGCTACTTTAAAATTAGGGATGTTTAGTTTTTCTAAAAAAAGAGCCATGGCATCGGTGTAACCATTACATGTGGCATATCCTTCTAGTAGGGGACCATAAGCTAAATATGAATGATAGTTACTTGTTCCGTTGTTATTTCTTTCAACATCATATTTAGTGTTATTGATTATGTAATCATGAATTGTTAAAATTTTGGTGTAGGTATCCATTTCTGGGGTGATAATTTGGCTATAAATTTCCGCGATTTTTTGGTTTATTGCCTCAATTTGTTCTTCATTATAGAAATAATCTATTTCAATTGTTATGTCGCCAGTTTCACCAATAGTTGTTCGAACATTAGAAAAGCCATTATAGGGGTGAACATAGTTGTTTAAATGGGTTAAAAGATCTTGATTGTTACTAATTTCTTTAATATCTTCTAAACAGTTTTTGTATTCAGCAGGACAATAAAAAGTGAATTCTTCCCAACCATTATTGACGATTGTATAGTAGATATTTTTTATGTCACCGCGACTATAAGGAGTAAATTCATTTGTGTTTTGTACAAATAAAAAGTTTTCTTGTTTAGGATAACGTTTTTGGGTTGGAATAGCAATTTTGGGGTCATTGATGGTGTATTTAACGAGAAAATCACTCCAATTATTAGCGTTTAAAAAAACAAATAAGAGAAAAAACAAACATAAAAGGGGAATAAATTCTTTTTTGAGAATATTTTTCATTGTCCATCACGGTTTTATTTTATCAAATATATTAAGCGGCGACAATTCACTTTTTGCTTTTTCTAAAAAAAAGTGCTATAATTAGACACTAATAAGGGGGAAAATATGAAAACTTTTGGTTTTGAGTTAGAATTTAATGGGGCAAATTTGCGATCATTAGAAGAGAAATACGGCTTAAAATTTTATCCTAATTATAGCTCAGTATCGTACGAGAAGTTTTTTTTGACAAATGAAGGCGGCGTTACGATAAACATGAATGGGCAATTATTTGGGGGTGAACTTGTCTCGCCGATCTTTAATGATTTAGATGAGTGTCTGACGCAAGTTAAATATTATTTAGATATTTTAAAATATGAAAAAGCTTTTATTTCTAAACATAAAACAGAAGCTGGCTTTCATATTCATTTGGATAAATCTTTTTTAGACTCATGGGAAATGTATCAAAAACTTTTTAAATTTTTATATGCTTTTCAACCAGAAATATATAATTTAGCGCGAGGAAATGATCCGGCAATTCGTTATATTTATTTTTTGCATGCAGCACCTTTAAAAAAAGAACATTTAAAATATGTTCTACGGGGGCCTAGTTCTTTAGAAAGATTTAAAGATAAAATGTTTTGTATTCGTTTTTCGGAACAAACTTTTGAAATGCGTTATTTCAATAGTTCTTTACAATATGAAGTAATTAAACGATATTTAGAATTTGCTTTGCATTTTAGAGATTATATTGAAAGTCCATTATACGATATGGATATGATTGATTATTATTATAAACATACGCATAATTTAGAAAACTTACAAGAAAAAGTAGAGTACTCAGAAGAAAAAGAGAAAGTGATGAAAAGAATTCTTAATTTATAAAAAAAGAAATGGTTTGTTATTAAGCCATTTCTTTTACTTTTGTTGAAAGTCTTGATTTTTGACGATCAACTGTATTTCTTTTTACTAGACCTTTACTTAAAGCACGGTCCATATATCTTTGTACATCAGCAAGGAGTTTTTGTGCATTTTCTTTATCTCCAGCTTCGATTGCTTTATCACAATTACGAATACAGTTTTTTACACGAGCTTTTAGTTCATGATTGTTTTCGGTTCTTTTGGCAATCGTTTTAATTGCTTTTTTAGAACTTTTAATATTAGCCATACTTTTCTCCTTTCTTTGTTAAATCGTATATAATTTTAACAGATTTTAAGCATCTTGACAATTCTTTTTTCGGTGTTTTAGCCTAAAAAGGTGATTATTTTGGAAAAAGAGAAGCAGCAGAGGCGCGATAGGCCCTTGTTAAGCCAGATGCACCAAGTTTAATGCCCCCAAAATAACGAACAACAAAAATAGCTATATTGGTGGTGTTTTGACGTTCTAAAACTTGATAAATCGGAAGGCCACTTGTTCCACTTGGTTCTTTATCATCGCTTTTAGAGGCTGTATTAGCTAAAACACAAGCATAAGGGATATGTCTGGCTTTTTTGTGTTCTTTTTTTAACATATCATATATTATTCCAATTTCTTTTTTATCGTCTATTTTATAAAGATAAGCAATGAACCTTGATTTTTTCACTTCGATTTCGCTTTTATTTAACAGTTTCATACATAATCACCATAATTTTATGATACAATATTTTAAGAAAAAAGGAAATGGGGTGGTAATATGTTCAAAGAAAAATTGGCGCAGGTGCCAAATAAACCAGGTAGTTATCAAATGCGTAACAAAGATGGAATAATTATTTATGTTGGGAAAGCCAAAAATTTGCATCGCCGAGTAAATTCTTATTTTAACCGGACTCAAACGGGTAAGACAGCTAAAATGGTTAGTGAAATAGCCGATTTTACCTACATTGTAACGGCAACTGAATTAGAGTCTTTACTTTTAGAAATTAATTTAATTAAAGAATATAATCCTAAATATAATGTTTTATTAAAAGATGATAAAAGCTACCCTTATATTGAATATATTGAACATCCTTATCCCAAATTAAAAGTATCAAGATATTTACAAATTAGAAAAAAAGATCATAAAAAATTATTTGGCCCATATCCAAATGCTTATGCGGCTCGGCGGATCGTGAATTTATTAAATCGTTTGTATCCGTTAAAAAAGTGTGATGGTAATCCTAAAAAAGTATGTCTTTATTATCATATAGGGGAGTGTCTTGGTTATTGTGAAAAAAAAGTTAATCCTGATGATTTAAAGAAAATGCAAGAAGATATTTTGGGCTTTTTAAATGGAAATGATAAGATTTTAAAAGATAAAATTTTAGAAAAAATGGATAGTTATAGTAAAGCTTTGAATTTTGAACTCGCTTTAGAATTAAAAAAAGAATTAGATTATATTAATATTGTTTTATCAAAGCAAAAGATTACTTTACAAGATTTAACTAATCGTGATTGTTTAGGTTATTATTTTAATAATGGGTATATTTCGGTTCAAATTTTGTTTATAAGAAACGGTAAAATTGTTGGTGGCCATACCGATTTATTTCCAGTTGTTAGCGATTTAGAAGAGGAAATGGATAGTTATATTACGAGATTTTATAGTAAGCATGAAATACCTAAAGAAATTTTAGTTCCTTCAGAGTTAGCTACCGAAGTATTACAAAATTATTTTGAAAACAAGGTTGTTGTGCCGCAAAAAGGCCAAAAGAAAAAGTTAGTTACAATGGCAAATGAAAATGCCAAAATTAATTTAGAAAATGAATTAGAACTTGTTTTAAAGAAAGAATATTTTACTGAAGAAGCTAATCAAGAATTACGAAAGATATTACATTTAGAAACGTTAGATCGGATTGATCTATTTGATAACTCGAATTTGTTTGGCGATTGGAGTGTTTCTTGTATGGTCGTGTTTAAAAATGGCGTACCAGCTAAAAATGAATATCGAAAATATAAAATTAGTTTTGATAAAAATGATGATTATGGCATGATGCGAGAAGTTATTTATCGGCGTTACCAAAGAGCATTGGTGGAAAAAACGGAATTACCTAATTTAATTATTGTGGATGGTGGTATTGGGCAAATTCATGCTTGTAAAGAAGTGCTTGAAGCTTTAAATTTAAAAATTAAAGTCTGTGGCTTAAAGAAAAATGATAAGCACCGGACGAACGATTTGGTTGATGGCGATACTTTAGAACTAGTTACACTGCCTAAAGACTCTAATGTTTTTCATTATTTAACGAGAATGCAAGATGAAGTCCACCGTTATACTATTACATATCACCGAACGATTAGGAGTAAAGGAAGTATTAGTAGTGTTCTTGATAATATTCCGGGGATTGGGACAAAAAGAAAAAAGGAATTGATTAAAACTTTTGGTAGTGTTGCTAAAATGGAGGCAGCAACAATTGAAGAATTAAGTAAAATTTTGCCTAAAGAAGTGGCTATATCTTTACAAGATTATTTAAAAAGTCGCAAAGAAGAACAAAGTAAAAGTTAAAAAACGGATATTAAATTCGTTAAAATTTGTATATCAAAAATGTTAAAAAATGTATATCAAAGTAATTAAAAAATGTATATTTTTGTTGCAAATTTTTTTGCTTTCCATTAAAATAGGGTTATAGGAGTTGACTAACTATAATAAGTCAAGTCAATTTCTTCAAAAATCTTAAAAAGATTTTTGTTCCACGTCAAAAAGATTTTAA
>CALVLG010000030.1 GCA_944336815.1 uncultured Bacilli bacterium
GCTATCCCTATTTTCTTGGGGTTTCTTTGTTTATATTTTTCTAGTTTCATAAAAAAAATCACCTATTCTCTATAGATGATTTTACCATATACCCCTCCCTGAATGTCAATTATATTTGGGGAGTTTATTTTATTTTACGTCTTTTAAAGTTATTGTATATGAACCATTAGGACTTTCTACTTCTAATTCTTCACCTTTTTTATGCCCAATAACAGCTTTACCAATTGGACTTGCATTAGAAATTTTGTTTTCTAATGGATCTGCTTCTAAAGAACCAACAATTTTAAATTCTTCTTCATCACCATCATCATACAAAATAACAACTGTTGAACCAACCGAAGCAATACCTTTACCAGCCGATTCAGCAATCGTACTGTGTTCTAATTTATACTCTAATTCTTTAATTCTTGCTTCTACTTGAGCTTGTTCATCTCTAGCTGAATCATAATCAGCATTTTCTGATAAATCTCCTTGAGCTCTAGCATCTTTTAAATCTTTTATTACACGTGGTCTTACCACAGTTTTTAACTCATTTAATTCAGTTTCTAATTCTAAATAACCTTCTGGAGTTAAAATTATTTCATCTTTCATTTTTATCACGTTCCTTTTTTTTACTTGCAACATATTACTATAAAAGTATTTATTTGTCAAATGATTTTACACGCATCATGTCAAACATTTCTAACGGCCTATCTACTGGTAAATAAACAATCATATTTGGATGATTGGCCACTTCAATCTTTTCCAAATTTTCATTTTCTATTGTATGAATTTGATATGAAAAAGTTTCCATATTTGGGCCAAAAAATTGTACAGTATCCCCAACTTTAAAATAATTTCGTTGTTCTAATTTAACTTTTTTGGCTTTAGCATCATAATCTAAAACTATTCCTAAAAAATCTTGATTAGATACTTCTTCTCGACCTAAAAAATATTGTTCTTTCTCTGTTGGTAATCCGTTAAAAAACTGTGGAGCGCTTTCTCTATTGGCACATCGATTTAAAATGTTAGTATAATACTTTTCATCTTCTTCCGTTAAAGAATGATTTTTTATTTTATCAAGCATTCGCCGGTATGCCAAAATAACTGTCGCGATATAATAAATTCCCCGCATTCTTCCTTCTACTTTAAAAGAGTTTACACCAATTTTAATCATTTCTTCTAAATTAGATACCATGTTTAAATCTTTACTAGTAATACTAAAAGGCATTTCTTCGTCACTTGAAAAAATAAAACGACATACTTGAGCACAACCACCGCGGTTAGCATCCCTTTTCGTTACCACATTTGATAAAACACATCGGCCCGAAATAGATGTACACATAGCTCCATGAACAAAACATTCTAAATCTAATCCGGTTGTTTCTTTAATTTTTTTGATGTCTTCTTTCTTTGCCTCTCTTGCTAAAACAAGTCTTTTCACCCCATGGCTTTTATAAAACATTGCTGCCGCATCATTTAAAACACTTGCTTGAGTCGACAAATGTACTTCCAAAGGAATTTTCTTTTGTTCTATTAAAAGAACGACCCAAAAATCACTAACAATTACAGCATCAACTTTGATTAAAGCAAGCGAATTTAAGTATTCTTCTAAACCAGCTGTATCTTCTTCATGAAAAATAATATTCACCGTAACATATAACTTTTTCTTTAATTGATGGGCATAAGAAACTGCATCTTTTAATTCTTCTAAAGAAAAATTTTTAGCATTGGCCCTCAAACTATACTTTTCCCCACCAACATATACTGCATCAGCTCCATAATGAAAAGCAATTTTTAATTTTTCCATATCACCCGCAGGCGCAAGTAACTCAATCATTTAAACACCCCCTTTAGGTGGCAATTTTACAATTGTTTTCTCTTCTAAAAAACCACTAGTTGAATTTGGGATTGGCTCTCCTTTTAAAAACTTGGCCACCCATAATGCCATACTATCCACAATATCCATATGTAAATCAAGGATAAAATACGAAACATCTTCATTTAATAATCTTCGTCCATCATAAACAAGAAGATCATAAAAATACGTTCCATAAGCATCTTCTGTTACCAAAAATTCTTTTTTAGAAATAGGCTCTTTTACTTTTTTGACCATTTTTTTATCATAAGCAAAGTTTTTAGCATAATTAGTTAAAAGTGTTCTTCTAGAATACATATAAGGTAAATGGGCATATATACATAAACCGATTTTTTTGGAAACGTGTTTTAAAATTTCTTTTATTTCCTCATAAGTTATATCATTAGATAATATTACGGTATCTACCATTTGTAAAAAAGCATTAGCCGTTTTCGAACTACACATTCCATGGGTTAAATAAAGAATTTTTTCTACCGGTAAATTTTCTTCAATAATTATTTGTAAAACTCCCAAATCTTCAAAAACAATACCTTTAATTTTTTCTTTATTTTCACTTAAAAGAACTCGCAAGCAAGCTATATCTTCTGTATTTAGTATTCGATTAATATAAATATAAGATTGATTTGGTAATTTATCCAAACTAAAAGTTTGACCAAGATTAGTTGCATACCCTTCTAACGGAAAAAGAAAGTTACTATCAGAAACTTTCTCTAATTTATTATTACCAGGAATAATTAAAAATTTATTTTTCATTTTTACGAACACTTACTGACAACCCATCCCCAACATCATAAAAACGGGTATCAAATTCCTCATTTGTTTTTAAAAATTCGATATAATTTTCAATCTTGGTCACTAATTGTCTTAAATTTTTACTTTCAATCTCATCTTTTTTACCAACATAACCATGAAACTTAATGTTATCAGTAATAATTGCTCCATGTGGAGCTAAAAAGTATTGAAACTTTTCAAAAAACTTAATATATTGGCCTTTAGCCGCATCAATAAAAATCAAATCAAATTGGGTTCCTTCGGCCAAATTAACTTCTAAGGCATCTTGAAAAACAACATTTACTTTTTGTTCAAAACCACATTTTTTAACATTTTTTAAACATTCCATGTAATTTACTTCATCACGTTCAATCGTTGTTACTTTAACATCAGGGCCACTTGAAGCCATTAAAATAGCTGAATAGCCAATTGCACTGCCAATTTCTAAAATATTTTTAATATTATTAGCTTTAATAAATTTCATTAAAAAGGCAATACCTTCTTTTTCCATAATAGGCACGTTTTTTTCCTTGGCATATTCTTCCATTTCTAAAATAAGATTTTTCATTATTTTTCACATCCTTTAATTAGCGGAACAAACACTACGTAACTCACTAGCTTTTTGTTCAAATTCAGCACTTGTCGTTTGAAAGAAAACTTCCCCTGTGCAAACATTCGCTACAAAATAATAATAATTAGTTGGACTTGGATTTAAAGTTGCTTCAATACTAGTTACATCGGCATTACAAATCGGTCCAATAGGTAGTTTACCATTCATTGTTCCATCTGTCAAACGGGTATTATATGGGTTTTTATCAAGTAATTCATCAATAGTTATTCCCTCTGTTAAGTCTTTTTGAACTCCATAATAAGAAGTAACATCACTTCCTAAAGACCAATTATCTCTAAGTCTAGTCCAAAAAACTTGGGAAACAGTTTTACGATTATCAAGTGTCTTAGCTTCTTTATCAACAATCGAAGCCATCGTCAAAATTTGATGCGTTGTATAACCACTATTTAAAATTGCCTCTTTATATGGTTCTAATTGTTTTTTAGTTTCTTTTAAAAGCGTTTCAATTATATTTTCCATCGTTGTATTTTCATAAAACTCATAAGTATTTGGATATAAATATCCTTCTAAAGGATAATAAATACCATCTTGTAAAATTTCTTCGGTTAAGAACCAATATTCTTCACTTTTAATTAAATTTTGTAAATATTCTTTATCATTTACTTTGTCAATAAAAGTTTTAAGTGGTATATCCAAATTTTCAGCAATAACTTCCCCATAATCAGTTATTCTACTACCTTCTAAAAAAGTAAGTTTAACCGTTTCTAATTTAACTTCCCCAGCAATAAATTTATCAACCATTTTAGCTGGTGGCATATTCTCACTTAATTCATAATCACCGGCTTGAATATTACCGCCATGAAAAAACAAATAAGCTAGTAAAGGATATTCACTCCGAATCAAACCTTCTTTAGCTAAATTTTTAACAATATCTTGTTTAGAAGTCCCAGGTAAAATCGTAAAAATTTTTATTTCATTATTTTCACTTTTAGCGCCCATCCCCCAAACATAAAAGCCTCCTAAAGCACAAACCAAAACTAAGAAAACAATTGTTATAATGACAACTACTTTTTTCATTTTTCTGTACTATCCTTTTCTTCTAACTTAGCCAAAATAGCTTCAACTGTATTCCATTCTTCTTCAGTTTCTAAAGGCATTAATTCCTTAGTTTTTCCGGTTTTATCATAAACACTTGCATATACTTTTAATAAGCCTTCTTTATCTTTTTGATTATCAGTATAGACAATATAATTTTTATTTGTTTCTGGTGATTCAAAAGTAAAAAGTATCTCGCATTGAACACTTTTTCCTTGTTCATCTTTAACTGTAAACACACTACTCGTTATTGGACTTTCTTCTTTCATTTTCTAATTCCTTCCTTTTAAAAAAGTATCTAATATAATACTTGCAGCAACATTATCAATAACTTTTTTTCTTTTATCCCGTCTTTTATCACTCATTAAAAGAATTTTTTCCGCTTCCATCGTACTTAATCTTTCATCAACTAAATAG
Organism: uncultured Bacilli bacterium; assembly: GCA_944336815.1. Classification (GTDB taxonomy): domain Bacteria; phylum Bacillota_I; class Bacilli_A; order RF39; family UBA660; genus Ventrenecus. Next base: position 4,713 of record CALVLG010000030.1, read on the forward strand.
ACAGGTAAAGAAAATCTTTCTTCTAAAAGACTTTTAAATTTTAAACTTCTTTCACTCGCAAACCCTAAAGAATTATTCATGTTTTTAGGTAATCCTAAAACAAAAGCGGTGATTTCTTTTTCTTTCACAATTTTATCTAATTCAAGCAAAACATCTTGATAATTTTCTTCTTTAAAGTGCAAAGTATTGAAAGGTAAAGAAATCATATTAGATTTATCACTAATAGCCAAACCTAAAGATTTCGTTCCTAAATCTAAGCCTAAATATCTCACTTTAAATATTCCTCAATAATATAAGCTAGTATCTGAGCCCGATCAATACTTAAAATTTTATCCCGCGCTCCTTTATAACTAGAGATATAACCAGGATCACCACTCATAAAATAACCAACTAATTGGTTTACAGGATTATATCCTCTTTCACTTAATAAATTGCTTACTTCTTTGATGACATTTTTTACATTAGCTTTTTCTAAAATCGCTACATCAAACAATGTCGTATTTTCCATAATCCACCTCTTATGTACATCATTATTTTATCATAGAAGCAAGAAAAAAAGAAGCAAATCTTTTTACCAAAAATGCATCAAAAAAATGACCGCTAAGTCATTTTTTTATTTAATATCTTAATATTTTCATATTCTTCTAAAGTAATATGATTATCCATTATATATTGCGCAATTCTTGGTGAACCGATATATCTTAAATGCCAAGGTTCGTAATGATACCCAGTTACATTTTCTTTTCCTTCTGGATACCTTAAAATAAAACCAAACTTTGCACAAACACGATGCAAAAAAACGTAAAAATCGGCAAGACGTTCATCAAATTCATTTAGCCAAATACCATCTTTTTTCATACAAACATCAAGTGCTAGCCCTGTTTCATGTTCAGAATGTCCTGGATATGCAACAAAAATATTAGTGTGTTCATCACCATATTTAGCTTTATTTTCCTCATAAATTTTTCTTTGAATTTCATGGCTACGATAAGCACTTTCGATTTCAATATAATAACCTTCGCTTCTCATATAATTTCTAAGTGCTAGCCAAGAAGATAATACTTCAGCCGAAATATTACCATCATTAATACACGATGGATATTCTGACTTATATAAAATAATATTAGGCTGATATATAGAAGGAATTTCCTTTTGCTTATTAACTATAAACAAAAATTTACGATAACTTGCATCAATAAGCCAATCAAATATTAACGAACTTTCTTCTAATTCAGGATGATACTGAACCCCTATTATTTGAGCATCATTTTTAGTATATTCTATTCCTTCAATTACCCCATCTTCACTAGTTGCTGAAACAGTAAGGTCTTTAGCCGCATAAGGTAAAACTACACTATGAAGACTAACAACATTCATCATATCTTGATTTAAAACTTTATATAATAAAGATTTCTTAGCCAAAAGAATTTTATGTCTTGCTTTATCTATCGTTTCCTTATCTTTTGTTACATAATGACTATGAAACGAACTATCATCTAATTTCTTTAAATAATGTTCTTTTTCTTTTAAAATTTCTTTAATTTCTTCTAAAGAAGCATTCGGTTTATTATCTTTTTCTTCTCGAAAATTAAAATAAGCCCCAATTGCTTGCATTCCTAAACATATTCCCAATAAAGGTTTTTTGTTTTTAATCGCATCTTCAATAACCGGATAAAAATCAGGCCAAACTTTACCACCACCCGGCCATAAATAGCCATCACAAAGTTCTAAATAATTTTCTATATTTTGATGAAGTAACCCAACTGGAATCCCTCCTGAAGCCACTATTTTTTCTTCATACATTCTAACAAAACTAGCTCGATCTAAATACGGATCATTTGCTTCATTGCTTAAATTATATGTGGGAATAATTCCTATTATAGGTTTATTTTTAAGCATTTTTAAATACCTCCTATTTTACATCATACCAATTTTTACCATAGTCAGCACTAACTTTTAAAGGAACATCTAATTTTATTGTATTTGTCATAGTTTCAATTACTATTTTTTCAACTTTCTCTTTTTCCTTTTCAATTACATCAAAGATTAATTCATCGTGAACTTGTAAAACCATTTTTGATTTAATGTTTTCCGTTTGAAATTTCTGGTAAATTTCCACCATTGCTTTTTTAATAATATCTGCACTTGTTCCTTGAATAGGCGTATTAAGGGCAATTCGCTCACCCGCTTGTCTAACCATATATTCCCCACTATTAAGTTCCGGAATAGTTCTTCTTCTTTTAAAAAGCGTTCTAACACACCCTTCACTATAGGCTTCTTCAACAATTTTATCCATGTATTTCTTAACCCCTGGATATAATTCATAATATTTATCAATAAAACTATTAGCTTCTTTGGCACTAATTTCCAAATTTTCCCCCAAACCAAAACCACTTATACCATAAACAATTCCAAAAATAACTGCTTTAGCCGTACTACGCATCTTCTTGCTTACTTCACTTTCACTAACCCCATATATATCAGCCGCAACTTTTGTATGAATATCTTGATCATTTAAAAAGGCTTCTTGTAATTCTTTAGCGCCCGAAATATGTGCTAAAATCCGTAATTCAATTTGACTATAATCAGCACTTAAAAATATATCATTTGTAGGAAAAAAAGCTTTTCTAATTTTCTTCCCATCATCATCTCTTACAGGAATGTTTTGTAAATTAGGTTCAGTTGAAGAAAGTCTTCCTGTTCGGGCAAAATTTTGTTTAAAAATCGTATGAATTTTACCATCTTCTAAAATGTAATTTTCTAACCCTTCTAAATAGGTTGAATAAAGTTTCGTAACATTACGATATTCTAACACTTTTTCTACCACTGGATGTGTTCCTAATAACTTATGCATAACTTTAGCATCCGTTTTATAACCATGTTTATTCTTTTTGCCCCCAGGCAAACCCAATTTTTCAAACAAAATATCTCCCAATTGTTTAGGACTAGCAATATTAAATTCTTCCCCAGCTAAATTATAAATCTCATTAGTTAAAACTTGAATTTTACCTTTTATTTCTTCTTTCATTGTATTTAAAATATTTTTATCTACTTTCATTCCTTCAATTTCCATCGAAGCAAGAACCGGAGCCAAAGGCATTTCAATATTCAAAAACAAATCATACATATCATCTCTTTTTAAATCTAAAATAGCTCTGTCTCTTAATGAAAAAATATATTTAGCTTTTAAAGCAATATCTTTTTTTAATTTTTCAGTTAAACCTTCTTTTTTCTTCCAAACACTATCTAAAAATTCTATATCATATCCAGACGGTACAGCATAAAAAGCAATATCATCTTTACTTCCATCTTGTAATAAAGCATACAAAATCATTAAATCAGTATTTATTGGTGGACATTCTATCCCAACTTTATGTAAAGCAACAATATTTTTTTTCCAATCATACGTATATAATACTTTATCTTTAATTTTTTCTAAAACATCCCCTATCTTTTCTTTAGGAATAAAATAGGTTTCTTCACCACTAGAAAGTGACATCCCAATAATATTACTAGTATGATAATTTGAGCCATCAAGTTCAATATAAAAAGCGTATTCATTACTATTTTTTATGTCGGCAACTAATGGATTATCAATAAAACTTTCATCAATCTCACGTTTTTCTTGCTTAACCCCTTTCATATAAGAATAAAATTCTAACTCTTCATATATATTATATAACTCTTCACTATTTTCTTTTTGATACTTTATATCTTCTAAATCTTTAATCTCTAAAGGAACATCCCGATAGATCGTAGCAATTTCTTTACTCATAAAAGCATTTTCTTTATCGGCCAATAATTTTTCTTTTGTCTTGCCACTTATTTCCTCAATATGCTCATAAATACCTTCTAAACTGCCATATTTTTGTAATAAACTTAAAGCTGTTTTTTCCCCAATTCCTTTAACCCCCGGAATATTATCAGAAGCATCACCAGCTAAAGCTTTTAAATCAATGATTTTAATTGGTTCAACCCCATAATCTTGCCAAAAAGTTTCTGGATTATATCTTATATAATCTTTTTGTTTTAAAAGTTTCATTTCCAACTGTGGACTCACTAATTGTAATAAATCACGATCTGATGAGACAATCGTGCCAATAAAATCTTCGTCTTCTTCAACCATTTTAGCCAGAGTCCCAATAATATCATCAGCCTCATAAGGAGCAAGTTCAAAATAAGGAATACCCATTGCATGTAATATTTTTCTAGCATAAGGTTCCTGCATGTGTAACTCATCTGGCGTTTTCTTTCTTCCCTCTTTATAAAAATCATATTTTTCTTTCCGAAAGTTTTTTCCAATATCAAAAGCAACTGCGATATACTCTGGTTTCTCTTCTTCTAAAATTTTGTGAATCATACCAATAAAACCATATAATGCATTCGTTGGAAAACCCTTAGAATTTTTAAGTAAATTACCAGAGTATGCAGTAGCGTAATAACTACGAAAAATCAAATTATTTCCATCTACCAAAATTATTTTTTTCAAAACACATCACTCTTTCTTTTCTTTATTATAACAACAATTCTTTCATTATGAAAAGAAAAAGTGGTAAAATATTGTATAAATCATAACGCTTTATTTCGTAGATAAATTACTATACAAAATAAAACTTGATATAAATAGAAATTATTTTCTTGAAAATAACTTTTTGTAATAATACACATATTATCTACAAGAATATAAGCTATTTTCTTTTCATCTAATTCTTCTTTTGTTTTAAAAAAAGAAAATACTTCATCATAACTAACTATTTTTCCCTTTTCTAAAAATAAAATCACATAATCATCATAATATTTCTTTAAATAATTAACTCTTTTCCATTTCATAAATCAAATTTCTTATATACTTTCTACTTACTTTATAACTATGTAAAAAACATTCTCTACTACTAAACAAACTTTCAATATTTTTATTATTATTTTTAAATTCAAACATATTTTTCTTTATTTTCTTTCTTATTTCTTTTTTCTTTTTGTTTGGTAAAAATTGAACAATTCTATTCCCTTTTATCTTATAATGAATCCCAAGAAAAGTAATACCTTCATTACTTCCAACCACAAAACTTTTCTTTCTATTTATTTTTAATTTATAAATACTTTCTAATTCTTCTTTTATTTTAAAAAATACTTCTTTCAAATATTCTTTATTTTCATGAATTAAAACAAAATATCGAGTAGAAATATGTGTTACCACATATAACCCTCACAGAACCGAGCGTGCAGATTTCCCGCACTCGGCTC
>CALVLG010000031.1 GCA_944336815.1 uncultured Bacilli bacterium
AAAAACCAGGAACACTTGTTTCTAATTGCAAATTTGTAATTACATAACCATTAGGATTTAAAGGAACAAAATCCTCCAAAATCTTTGTATTAGGCACTTGTCCAATAGCTACGAATATACCATCAACATCTAATGTTTCTTCTTTTCCTGCCACATCTAAAACAACTTTTTCAACTTTATTGGTTCCCACAACATCTTTAACCGTAGCCTGTAAAATAAACTGAACATTTTCTTTTTCTTTTAAAATTGCCACTTTTACAGGTTCACCTCTAAATTCATCACGGCGATGAATCACATAAACTTTTCGGGCTACATTAGCCAAATATAAAGCATCATCAATGGCAGTATTTCCCCCACCAACAACACATACCACTTTATCTTTAAAAAAAGCTCCATCACAAGTCGCACAGTAACTTATTCCTGAACCAATAAGTGCTTCTTCATTTTTCACTCCAAGCTTCCGCGAACTAGCTCCAGTTGCATAAATAACTGCTTTGCTTATATATTCTTTATCTTTAACAAAAACATGAAATAATTCATTTTCTTTGGTGATTTTTTCTACATCCCCATACATTGTTGTAACACCCAAATTTTTAGCTTGGTTAAGCATCTTTTCCCCTAATTCCATTCCCGAAATTTCTAAAAAACCAGGATAATTTTCTACTTTAGGTGAAGTTACAATTTGACCACCATAAATATTTTTTTCAATTAACAAAACATTTTTTAAAGCTCTTTTTAAATAAATAGCTGAAGAAAGACCTGCCGGTCCTCCTCCAACAATAATCACATCATATTTCATTCCGTCACTTTGCTTTCTTCGGCATACTTCGTAATATTAGAAGCATTGGCAATCTTTTCCCCATCTTTCGTAATCAAAGTTGGGGCTTGCGTAACTTCAAATTCATTTGTAAGTTCGCTATTTTCTTCGGCATCTATAACATCATAAGAGATACCAGCTTCATCTAATACTCTTTTGGCAATTTGACAATTCGGACAAGTCTTTGTTACAAAAAGCATTGCTTTCGTACTAGCCTTTTTAGAAGATTTTTTCTTTGTTTTTTTTGGCTCTTCTTTTTTACAAGCACAATCTTTATCATCTATTTTATAAGTTACCCGATCTTCAAATTCTTGACTCTTACCATCATTCCAGTTCTTAACAGGTCGATAGTAACCAGTAATACGGCTATAAACTTCAGCCGGAGCCCCACAGATAGGACACTTAAATTGTTCCCCAACAATATAACCATGTTCTTTACAAATAGAATATGTTGGTGAAATTGTATAATATGGTAAACGATAATTTTCCGCAATTTTACGTACTAAAGCAGCCGCACTTTGCCAGCTTGGTAATTTTTCCCCTAAGAAAACATGGAATACTGTTCCTGAAGTATAAAGAGTTTGTAATTCATCTTGAACATCTAACGCTTTAAACACGTCTTCCGTAAAGCCAACTGGCAAATGTGAACTATTAGTATAATAAGGTATTCCATGATCATTGGCTGTAATAATATCCGGAAATTTTTCTTTATCATGTTTTGCAAAACGATAAGCTGTCGATTCAGCTGGTGTTGCTTCAAGATTATATAAATCGCCATACTTTTCTTGATAATCACTTAATCTTTCACGCATGTGATTTAAAACATCTTTACTAAATTTTTGCGTCTCTTCATGAGTCATATCTTTTTTAAGCCAACAAGCATTTAGTCCCGCTTCATTCATTCCAACAAGCCCAATTGTTGAAAAATGATTATTAAAAGTTCCTAAATATCTTTTAGTATAAGGATATAATCCAGCATCTAATAATTTAGTAATAACATCTCTTTTTACCTTCAAACTACGAGCAGCAATATCCATTAAACGATCTAATCTTTCATAAAAATCTTTTTCATCAGTTGCTTGATAAGCAATCTTTGGCATATTAATTGTAACTACGCCAACACTACCAGTTGATTCGCCACTACCAAAATAACCACCAGATTTTTTTCTTAATTCCCGTAAATCTAAACGAAGACGACAACACATACTCCGAACATCGCTAGGTTCCATATCACTATTAATATAATTTGAAAAATAAGGTGTTCCATATTTAGCTGTCATTTCAAACAATAAGCGGTTGTTTTCTGTATCACTCCAATCAAAATCTTTCGTAATAGAATACGTTGGAATTGGATATTGGAAACCACGACCATTAGCATCTCCTTCAATCATAATTTCAAGGAATGCTTTATTAATCATATCCATTTCTTTTTTACAATCTTTATATTTGAAATCCATTTCTTTTCCGCCAACTAAAGCTGGTAGCTCAGCTAAATCGTTTGGAACTGTCCAATCTAAAGTAATGTTTGTAAATGGTGCTTGTGTTCCCCAACGGCTTGGTGTATTTACCCCATACACAAAAGATTGCAAGCATTGTTTTACTTCATAATAAGATAAGTCATCTACTTTTACAAAAGGAGCTAGATAAGTATCAAAACTAGAAAATGCTTGTGCTCCAGCCCATTCATTTTGCATGATGCCTAAAAAGTTTACCATTTGATTACAAAGGGTTGATAAATGTTTAGCCGGACTAGAAGTAATCTTACCTTCTATACCACCTAGACCTTCTTGAATTAATTGTTTTAAACTCCAACCAGCACAGTAACCAGTAAGCATAGATAAATCATGAATATGAATATCGGCATCTTTATGAGCTTTAGCAATTTCTTCATCATAAATTTCACTTAACCAATAATTAGCCGTTACAGCTCCAGCTTCACTTAAAATAAGTCCTCCAACTGAATAAGTCACTGTTGAATTTTCTTTAACTCTCCAGTCTTCAACTTTAACATAACTATCCACAATTTTCTTATAATCAATCATGGTATTTTTTACATTCCGAATTCTCTCGCGATTCTTGCGATATAAAATATAAGATTTCGCCACATCAGCATAACCAGCATCAGATAAAACTTTTTCAACACTATCTTGAATATCTTCAACACCAATTACACCATCTTTTATTTTTTCTTCAAAATCAGCTGTCACTTTTAAAGCAAGCAAGTCTAAAACACTATCACATGTTTCCCTTTCTACTGAAATAAATGCTTTCTCCATTGCTTCAGTGATTTTCTTAATGTCAAAACGAACGATTTTACCGTCTCTTTTTTTAACTCGATACATAATTTTTTTCCTCCTACCTTTTACCATGACCATTATAACAAAGTTTGTTTTTCATAAGGTGTGATTTATGCAACAGTTATATTTTTCTTTTTATGAGCATCAAAAAACGCCCATTTTAAGGGCGTTCAAGGCACTTTTTAAAGTTGTAAAGCGAACATGTAAAGCTAAATTCCGCGTAAGTAAACTTGACTATTTTCTTGCTGAGCTTCCTTCTGCATTTCAACTAATTCTTCCTTACTAGGTTCAGTTAAACCTTTTTGAATTACATCAATAGAATCTTTAAATTGTTGTAAGTATAACCTAGAAGGATAAAGCCATTTAGCAATCGCTTTGACATCATCTTTAGTATGAAAATCTTTTACAATTGTTGTTCTAAACTCATGTTCAATCAAAGAATTTTTAAGAAGATCAATACTTTTTTCAATCTTTTCTAAATCAACTTTTACTCCAGCTGTCATTTCATATTTTTCTTTTGTATTTTTAACATCCATTGCCACATAATCTAACAAATGATCCGTTAATAAATCTTGCAATACTAAAGGCATATAGCCATTCGTATCTAACTTAACAAGATAACCCATATCTTTAATTCTTTTAATAAAACTTTTTAAATCTTTTTGTAAACAAGGCTCCCCACCCGAAATACAAACAGCATCAAGTTTTCCTTTTCTTTCTTCTAAAAACTGCCAAAAATCGTCTTCAAGAATTTGATCATCATCAATATGTGTCACTAAAGAAGCATTTTGACAAAACGGACAACGAAAATTACAGCCACCCGTAAAAATCGTACAAGCAATTTTACCCGGATAATCTAAAAGTGTTACCTTTTGAATCCCTTTAATTAACATCTTTAATCTTTAGCCTCCTAACCATATTCTCCCGAATGTTTTGATTTTGTTCATTTATTTTTTGATTTAAAAAAAGAATATCTTTATTTTCTTGATAAATTTTTCTTACCGCAAAATAATGTTCAATACTAGGATAAAGTGGCCATAAAAGAACATGACTCTTATTTAATTTAGAAACCAAATTCACCGATACAAAATTACCACAATCTAAACAAATTCCGGAAAGATAACAGTTTCCAAAACTAAATAAAGGATAAACAATAAGATGTGAACATTGTTCTTGTTCATGTTTTACAATTTCTTCATTCATATAACTTCTCTTCTTTCTATATAAGATTATATACGAAAAAGAAAAAAACTACTAGATTTTTCTAATAGTTTATTTTAAGTTAGCTAACAATTCGTCTTTTTTCATGCTAGAGTATCCTTTGATACCTTGCTCTTTGGCTAAATTTTTAAGTTCAGCTAAAGTCATCTTGCTGTAATCTTTTTTACCAGTTTCTTTGCTTTCTTTCTTTTCTTCTTTAACTGTTTCAACTTTTTTGCCGCCTTTTAAAGCATCTTTAGCAATATCTACTAAATCTTTAAAAGAAGCAGGATTATCAATTGCTAATTCAGCAAGCATCTTTCGGTTAATAGTTACACCAGCAATATTTAAGCCATTAATGAATTTAGAATAACTAATTTCATTTTCCCGACATGCAGCATTAATTCTTGTAATCCATAATTTACGGAAATCACGTTTTTTAGCTCTTCTATCACGGTAAGCGTAAGCTCCACTATGAAAAACTTGTTCTTGCGCTGTTTTATATAATCTATGTTTACTACCAAAATAACCTTTTGCTTGTTTTAAAACTTTTCTTCTTCTTGTTTTGGAAACAGTTCCACCTTTAACTCTTGCCATATTTACACCACCTTACTAGATAACAGATTTAATTCTGCTAGCTTCTCCTTTACTTAATGTTCCTTTATTTCTTCTTTGACGAATTTGTTTTGCACTATCCTTATTAGTTTTATGGTTACTACCACTTAATTTATAAGATAATGTACCATTTTTTCTCTTTTTGAAAACTTTACTACTTGCTTTATGTGTTTTCATTTTTGGACCTTTTGCCATAATACTTCTCCTTCTTTCTTTTATTTTTTAGGTGCTAGGATAATAAACATGTTTCTACCTTCTTGTTTTACAGCGGTTTCAACCATGCTTACATCACTTAAATTTTCTGCAAATTTTTGTAAAACTTCACGGCCTAATTCTGGATGCGACATTTGTCTTCCTTTAAAGCGAATAAATCCCCTAATTTTATGCCCTTTTTCTAAATATTCACGAGCATTACGAACTCTTGTATCAAAATCATGGGTATCAATTCCAGGTGATAAACGATATTCTTTTAATTCCTTATTAGTTTCTCGTTGTTTCTTTGTTGCTTCCTTTTGCTTTTTCTTTTTCTCATAACGGAATTTATTATAATCCATAATTTTACCAACTGCCGGCGTTCCGCTTCCGTTCATTAAAACTAAATCTAAACCCGCAAAATTAGCAATTGTCTGCGCGTCTTTTAACGATTTAATTCCCATTTGTTCGCCATTAGGCCCAATTACCATTAACTCACTAACTTCAATTTCATCATTAATTGGTAATTCATCTGTTTTCTTTGCTATATAAATGCACCTCCATACAATGAAAAAGGCAGATACAACGTATCCACCTTTAATTTATTTTGTCGTTTTCATGAAGCATTTACCCAGCACTCTAGCACTCAGGTGAACGGTGGATCCGTTTCTTTCTTTTTCTATAACGTCTATAATATTACACAAAAGAATGCCTTTTGTCAAGAATTTTTAACCTTTTTTCTCATCTAACAGCCATTCTATCACATTTATTTTCGTTATCCCATTATAATCAGCCTCTAAATCCATATCAAGAGTGAGTAAAAACTTAGGATAATGATCTTTTGTTCTTTGTAAAGATTTAAGTTCTCTTTCTAACACTTTTTCATCGCGAACTGATAAAGCAACTTGATAATATTTCAAACCATCTCTATTTTCCGCGACAAAATCAACTTCCAAATCATCAACTTTACCAACATATACTTTATATCCTCTTCGAAGTAATTCTAAATAAACTATATTTTCTAATATATGCCCCATATCCCTATCAGCTTTTTTGCCTAAAAGATAACTTCTTAAACCAGGATCCACAACATAATACTTATAATCCCTTGCTAAAAGGTTTTTCCCTTTTACATCATATCTTTCAGCTTTATAAATCAAAAAACTATCAAGGAATGCCGAAATATAATTCTCAACAGTATGATTACTAGTAGGCATGCCTTTACTAACTAATGTATCGCTAATTTTTTTAGTCGATATTGCACTTCCAACACTATCAAATATGAATTTCAAAATACTTTCCAATAACATTTTATCCGAAATATTATTACGAGAAATAATATCTTTATAAACAACAGTAGTAAATATTCCTTCTAAATACGTATCCAAATCATTAGGATTATCCATTAGAATAGCTAAATTTCCAGGCATACCACCATAACGCATATATTCCAAAAAATATTCATAACGGCTTTTCGTAAAGTTATTAGAAAAAGCACTTAAAAATTCTTTAAAAGATAATGGTAACATTTTTATTTCAATATATCTTCCAGATAATAAAGTAGCCAGCTCTCCTGACAATAAATAAGCGTTAGACCCAGTTATATAAACATCAACATTTTTTTTAATATATAAACTATCAACAGCTTTTTGAAAATCTAAAACATTTTGGACTTCATCTAAAAATACGTAATATTTTTTTGAAGAAGAAATTTTTTTATTCACATAAGAATATAATTCCTTATAATTATTAAAATCATATTGAGCATCTTCTAAATTAATTTGAATAATTTGATCTTTTTTAACCCCATTTTTTTCCAAATAATCAATAAACAATGCAAATAAAGTGGACTTCCCGCATCGTCTTATACCTGTCACAACTTTAATAACATCTTTATCCTTAAATCTTTTCAATAATTCTAGATATTCTGTTCTTTCAACCAACATAAAAACCACCTCTCACAATAATTATATAGTACTCAAAAGCATAAGCCAAGTTTTGGAAAAAAAATTCCAAAACTCCTGCTTTTTAAGAAGTTTTGGAAGCCAAATCATTCTTTTTCTTTAAATTCTTTACAAGCTAAATCTAAATCTTTTAATAAAGCCTCTATATCCTCGCTTTTATTTGTCCGTACACCACTAGCATATTTATGCCCACCACCATGATATTTAGAAGCGACTTCATTAATAATAGGCCCTTTACTCCGAATATTTACCTTATATAAATCATTCTTCGCATCATAAGTCACAAAACACCACACTAAAACATCTTTAATATAATTAAAATCATTAATCATATTAGAAGCCGTTCCAGAATCAACATGATATTTTTCAACAATATCAGCTGTTATATTAATATAAGCAAAACCATTTTCTGTTACATTCAAATTATCAGCCAAATACCCCCGAAATCTTATTTCTTCAATTGGTCGTTCATATAACTTTTCATAAAGCGTTGTAAAAGGTATCTTACTTCTTTTTAACAACTCAGTTGTAATTTCAAAAGTTTTAACTGTTGTATAAGATAACAAAAACCGATCACTATCCGAAACAATTCCTAAAAATAAATTACTAGCCACTTTTTTAGAAAAGGACCACTTACTTTTTAAAAGCATCTCACTAATCATTTGACATGTACTAGAAGCCGTTTCATCAATCCATTCAATCCCCCCAAAATCTTCTTCAAAAGGATGATGATCAATCTTAATAACCTCTTTAAATTTCAAACCCTCAATTCCATCAACCCGGTAAAAATTAGGGACATCACATGTAATTAATAACGGACTACGTAAAGAACTCATATCTACATGATCTAATGAACCATATTTTCGAAATTTAGAAACACCAGCTCCAACCGCATACACCTTTTTCTTGGGATACTTTTCCATAATGGCATCCCGAAGTGCTACTTGACTACAAATGGCATCAGGATCTGGTCCTATATGTCTTGCTATCACAATTGTTTCGTATTGTTTAATCTTTTTTAAAATATTTTTTAAAGTATCCCCTTTCATAACCTCTCCTATTTTTCTGTTAAATTATATGTATCTCTAGCAATCATAACTTCTTCGTTTGTTGGCATTACATAAAGAGGAATGCTTGAATCAGCAGTAGTAATAACGCCTTCACTTATTTCTTTGTATCCAGCAATTTTATTATTCATTTCTTCATCAAGTTTTACGCCCAAGAAAGCTAATTTTTTCGCAATTAAACTTCTTTCTAAGGCTCCATTTTCCCCAACACCAGCTGTGAACACAATTGCATCTACACCTTCTAATTCAAAATAATATTTAGCAATATAATCAACAATTCGATTTATAAACATTTGCATTGCTGTTTTAGCATCTTCATTACCATTTTCAAGTTGTTCTGTAACATCACGCATATCACTGTATCCTAAAGATAAAGCATATACACCACTTTGTTTATTTAAAATCGTATCCATTTCTTTTGGGGAAATATTTAACTTATCCATTATATAAGTAATAGCAGTAACGTCAGTATCACCACAACGAGTTCCCATAATTAGACCAGCATTAGGTGTAAAGCCCATTGAAGTATCAAAAGATTTTCCATTTTTAATAGCTGTTACACTAGCCCCAGAACCAATATGACAAACAATAAGTTTTAAATCATCACGGCCTAACTTCTTAGCCATTTCTAAAGCAATGTATTTATGACTTGTACCATGAGCGCCATATCTTCTTACTTGATATTTATGATACCATTCCATTGGAATAGCATATAAATAATTTTCTTTAGGCATACTTTGATGAAAAGCCGTATCAAAAACAACAACCTCTGTAGCCAAAGGAACAACTTCTTTAGCCGCTTTAATACCTAAAACAGCGGCTGGGTTATGTAAAGGCGCAATGCTAGATAAAGAATCAATATCTAAAACAACTTCATCAGTTGCAATTACACTTTTATCATAGTGATCAGCCCCTTGAACAACTCTATGCCCAATCCCTTTAATCTCATCTAAAGAACTAACCACATTTAAACGAATTAACTCATCCATTAAAATTTTAAAAGCAGTTGTATGATTAGGTAAATCAACCTCTTTTTTTATCTTTTCCCCATTAATCTTAATCGTATAAAGACTATCATTAATTCCTATTCTTTCAAAATTTCCACTTGCTAAAACTTTCTCCTCAGGCATTTCAAAAGCCGTGAATTTTAAAGAAGAACTTCCAGCATTAACTGATAATATTTTCATAATTTCTTCAACTCCTGTCCCTATTATACAAAACATTTAAACTTTTTGCCACGTTTTTAAATTAAATTTACTTTCTTTAACAAGTAAATACTAAATAATAATTGTTCTCTTTAAAAAAACACTCTTTTACTATTGTCATATTATCTACAATCATATAAGATATTTTTCTTTCTTCTAATTCTTCTATTGTTTTAAAATAACAAAATACTTCATCATAACTAACTATTTTTCCCTTTTCTAAAAATAAAATCACATAATCATCATAATATTTCTTTAAA
>CALVLG010000032.1 GCA_944336815.1 uncultured Bacilli bacterium
ATTTATGTCTTTTTTATTAAATAAAAAAGTATTGATGATTTTTGTTCACCAACACTATTTATAATACAACCTAAAGATATTATTAAGCATCCTTCTAATGTTTTAAAAAAAGAAGAAAAGCAAAGAATTTTAAATTTATATCATGGCTATTGTTATATTAATACCCATGATACAGTTAATAAAGATAGTTTAAAAGATTTATATCAAATTTTATCAAAAGGTTTGTTAAGTTTAGAGGATCGGCAAAATATGGGGGAATATTACCGGGAAAAACCTGTTTATATTTTTTATTCAGACCGGATGGATGTCGAACCTGATCAAGGATTTGAGGCTTTTGAAATTGAAGCAGCGATGGCGCGATATTTTGCTTTTTTTAAAAATGATATGGCCAATTATGATAGTGTCGAACATTTTATTCATTCACAGATACTCCATTTTTATTTTTGTGTTGTTCATCCTTATTTTGATATAAATGGAAGAACAAGTAGAACAATGAGTATGTGGTATTTATTATTACATGAAGCATATCCATTTATTATTTTTAATCGAGCGATTCAATTAAATAAAAGTTATTATTATAAAGTTATTAGAGAAAGCAAAAAATATGTGAATGTTAGTTGCTTTTTAAAGTATATGTTAGAAAATGGCTTGATAGAATTAGAAAAAGAAGCAGCGATGCAAGAAATAGCTAGTTCGACTTCACTTCATTTAACCGCGGCTGATTATCAAGCTATGTATTATGTTTTATCTATGAAAGGCAATTGGACTTTGGCCGATTTTGCTAGTTTTTATAATCGGTTAAATGATAAAAAAAGTTTTAAAGAAATATATGACACGATGCTTGATTCTTTATTTCAAAAAGGAATTTTATTGCCAAAAGAAAAAACTAAGCGCTACTTTAATGATATGCAAAATCATTTCTTTTCTTTTGCGCCAAGTAAATTAGAACAAGATATAACATATCCCCATTTAGAGTTAAAAAGAAAACTGTAAATTAGTTTTCTTTTTTTAGGTTAAAAATTGTTTTATAATCGCATATTCTTTGATTAAATCATCTAAACTTTTTTGGGCATTCGCAGCCGAAGTACTAGATAAACAAATATCTTCGCGTTTATAAAGCGGATACAAATATTTTTGATATATTTCATGAGCTTTTTTACCAGTGGTGAATATTTGTTTAATGTTAGCTTTATTTAAGATTAGGCTTAAATCATTGGGTGAAACTTTTTTAATTGAAGCATCACTAGAAGAAGTAATTTCACAAGAAGCACACGTATCCCATAAAGCTAAATGATGTTCTAAACAAAAGGCTTTTTTATCGGTTATTTTTTCGTTGAAAACAGCGGATAAAACGGGCCAAAAGCGATTTTGGGGATGCATATAGTAAAAGCCTAATTTTCGGGAAGTAACACTTGGGATAGAGCCTAAAATTAATACCTCACAACGATCATCAAAAACAGGCAGAAATTCATGATAAACTTGCATAGTTAAAAATTTTACTTTCTAGGGTCATGATGACTCTTTTTTTTCTTTGGTTCTTTTACTTTGGCAACAACTAGTTTTAAATCGGCAATGGCAATGGCTTTAATACGACTATCTTTAATAATTTTTTGTTTACTAATAGCTGGCCATACTTTAGATTCTATTTCAACCTCACCCGCTTGATCTTTTAAAATAGTTTTAGTAACTATTCCTTCCATACCAAGAACTTGATTTAAACTTTCTTTTAGTTTTTTTGTATCTAAATATTTTTTTAATTTCTTTTTTAATAACAATAATAAAAGAATGCCTAGAATTAGAAAGACAGCTAGTTGAATAATTAAATTTGGCATAAAAAGGGATGTAATTAAAGTGAATAGACCACTTATAACAAACCAGATAGATACAAGGTTATGGGTGGTTGTTTCAATAAGAAACAGCAAAATAGTAATGACTAACCATAAAGCCCAGTAACTCATTTTAGAATTCCTCCTTTTCTTAAGTACTATTATACCCTTTTTGAAGGATGATGCAATTTTTTTATAATGAAAAGAAGAAAAATTAAGAGAATTAAGCTGATACTTAGGATAAGGTATTTATAGGCGGCGATGATTTTACTAATTGAAAGTGTTAAATTGCCATTAAAATAAACAGGTATTTGGGTTAAAAAAGTGTCTTTTAAATAAACGTCTAATGTTCCTATTTGGCCCTTTTTAGTCCATGGATAGATTTTTTGTTCACCATGATAGACATAATTTAATGCCGTTAAAGATGTGTCTTTAGGCAAGTATTTGATCATGGTATGAGGCGCGGTGATTGGATAATTTTCTTCTTTACTATATACCGTAGTTAAAGTATATAAAGAATCGTTTTCTTCATAAAGGGTGATATGCTGATAGTTTTTAATAAAATAATCATATATGTTTTTGGCATCAACAAAATGATAAGGATATTTGTTAGTGGTTGGCGCACCAGCTGTGACAAGTAAATATTCTATGCCATCAAAATGGGCGATACTGGCAAGACAAAAACCAGCAATAGTTGTATAGCCCGTTTTACTGCCATATATGTAATCGGCTTCAATTTGATATTTGGTCGTATAAAACTTTCGGGTACTTGTAAATTTCAAGCCATTACTACTAAGATATTCATCACTCGTAAATATTTTTTTAAAGGTTTCATTTTGAAGGGCATATCGCAAGAGGGTCGCAACGTCATGCACGGTTGAATAATTACCTAAATCGTCTAAACCAGAAGTATCGGTAAAATTAGTGTTAACAAGGCCTAATTCTTGGGCTTTTTGGTTCATTTTTTTAACAAATTCGGCTTCGTTACCAGCTAAAAGATAAGCTAAAGAGGTCGTTGCATCGGCTCCACTTGGCAATAAAGCTCCATAAAGTAAGTCTTCATAAGTAACTTTTTCATGGGCTTTAAAACCTGCAACCATAGCATTTTTAGCCCATAGGCCTTGTAAGGCTTCTGGAGGAATTGTTACGACTTCTTGGAGGTTAGAAATGTTTTCAAGCGCTACAACAGCGGTCATTATTTTAGTTAGACTAGCAATTGGTATTTGTTCTTCTTCCTCTTTGGTATATAACACTAAATCATCAGTCAAATTATATAAAATAGCATTTTTGCTTGATATTTCTAAAGCATTGACAAGCGAAATATTTAAGAAAAAGATTAAAATAAAGACAATTTTTTTCATAGCTCACGGACCTTACTTAAGTTAATTTTAACTGATTAAAAGACAAAATTCAATTAAAAAACACTTAACACAAGGTTAAGCATTTTTTTCTAAATCTAAGTATACTTCTTCACCATTAATATCGAATTTTTCTGATAAAGAATCTTTAATTGTAATTTCAGTAGCTAAAGTTTCATCCATAATATATTCTTTAAAAAGAGTCATTACTTCATTTATTGTTTGGGTGCCATTGTAATACAAAGTAATGCGGTCAGTAATTTCTAAGCCTTTTGTTTTACGCATATTTTGAACTTTACTAACGATTTCTCTAGCCATTCCTTCATGAATTAAGGCTGGAGTTTGTTCAGTATTTAAAATAACAAAGAGATTATTTTCCATGGCAACATCAAAGCCTGTTTTGGCACTTACTCTCATATCAACCATTTCTTTAGTAACATTAATATCTTCATCATTCATTTTAATACTTACTTCTTGATTGTTTTCTAATTTTAAAATCTCTTCTTCCGTCATTGCTTGTAAAGCACTTTGGAAAGAAGCCATTTTGGCCCCGAAGATCTTACCAACTTCTTTGAAATTTGGTTTAATAGTAAAATTCATATATGGGGTTAAATCAGCAATAAAAATTACTTCTTTGACATTTAATTCTTCTTTAATTAAAGGGGTTAAATCAGCTAAAATAGTTTCATTTTTACCATCTAAATATACCGCTTGTAATGGTTCACGAACTTTTATTTTAGCTTCTTCCCGAGCATTTCTTCCTAAACCAATTATGTCTCTTACTAAATCCATTTTTTGTTCTAATTTTTCATCGATAAGTTTAGCATTACATTCTGGATATTTAGTTAAATGAACACTTTCTTCGTTGGTTAAATTACGATATAACTCTTCAGCAATAAATGGTGTTATTGGAGCGATTAATTTAGCTAGACCAACTAATACTTCATAAGTTGTAATATATACACTTTTTTTAGAAAGATTCATTTCGCTACCCCAGAAACGTTTCCGATTACGTCTAATATACCAGTTAGATAAGTCTTCTGATACAAAAGTAGCAATATATCTTGTAACTTTGTTTAAATCATATTCTAAAAAGGCCTCGTTAACATTTTTTACTAAACGATTATATTTTGATAGTAACCAGCGGTCTATTTCTTCTCTTTTTTCATAAGCTACTTCACAATCTAAAGTATCAATGTGATCGGCATTAGCATACATTTGGAAGAAGCTATAAGTGTTTTTTAAAGGATTTAAAAATTTAGAGTATACTTCTTTTAAACCTTCTTCATTAAATTTTAAAGGTGTCCAAACTGGAGAAACATAAGGAAGATAGAACCGAACCGTATCAGCCCCATATTTTTCAATGGTTTTAAATGGTTCTACAATGTTTCCTCTACTCTTACTCATTTTCTTGCCTTCAGCATCTAAAAGCAAGTCATTTACTAAAACGTTTTTATAAGGAGCACAGCCTTTGACAAAAGTGGAAATAACTAAAAGCGTATAGAACCAACCTCTTGTCTGATCAATTCCTTCACAAATAAAATCAGCTGGAAATTGGGTTTCAAACAAGGCTTGATTTTCAAATGGATAATGATATTGAGCAAAAGGCATTGAACCAGAATCAAACCAACAGTCTAAAACATCAGGAATACGCGTCATTTGGCCACCACAATTTGGACAAGTCAAATGAATGTTATCAATATATGGACGATGTAAATCAAGATTTTTTTCATCAATTTCTTCAATGGCCATTTCTTTTAATTCTTTGATTGAACCAAGCATGAGGCTATGCCCACAGCTACATTTATAATATGGAATTGGACAACCCCAATATCTAGTACGAGATACGGCCCAGTCTTTTAAGTTTTCAAGCCAATTACCAAAGCGTTTCTCACCAACATAAGCTGGATACCAATTTACTTCACGATTAGCTTCGATAATTTGATCTTTATATTTAGAAACAGCAATATAATAACTCGGTAAAGTATAATAAATAAGTGGACTATGACAACGCCAACAATGAGGATAATTGTGAGTCATTTTTTGTTTTTTAAACAATTTATCATTTTCTTTTAAATATTTAATAACTTCTTTATCAGCATCAAAAACAAGCATACCTTGCCATGGCCCCATTGTATAACAACCATCTTTACCAACAGGATTAACGTATGGAAGGTTATATAATTTTCCAACCCGAGCATCATCTTCACCAAAAGCTGGCGCTAAGTGAACGATACCGGTACCACTATCCATGGTAACGTATTCATCACAGCAAACGAAGAAACCACCATCGATTTTTAAATCTGGAATTAATTGTTCATATTCTTTATGTTCTAAATCTTGGCCTTTAAAAGTTTTTAAAACTTCATAATCATCGCCTAAGACTGTACTAGCTAAAGCTTTGGCTAAAATAAATTTATGGTTTTTACTAACACACAAAACATAGTCTTCTTTAGGATTAACGCATAACCCAACATTAGCTAAAAGAGTCCATGGCGTAGTTGTCCAAACTAGGAAATACGCATCCATTTCTTTTAATTTCATTGGGACAATGACTGTTTCGACACTCATGTCTTCATAGCCTTGGGCTACTTCATGACTAGCTAGAGAGGTTCCACATCTTGGACAATATGGAGTTACACGATTGCCTTCATAAAATAAACCTTTTTCAAAGTATTGTTTTAAAATCCACCATTCTGTTTCAATATATTCATTTTTATAGGTTAAGTATGGATGTTCTACATCAATAAATTGGCCCATTTTATTGGTTAAATCAGTAAAAGCAGCTTCATTTTCACGGACACTGTCATGACAAGCCTGATTAAATTTTTCGATTCCAAGTTCTTCAATGTCTTTTTTTGTTTTTAAGCCCAGTTTTTTTTCAACATGGTTTTCAATTGGCAAACCATGTGTATCCCACCCTACTTTTCGTAAAACTTTATGGCCAGTCATAACGTGATATTTACAAACAGTATCTTTTAAATTTTTGGCAATCATGTGATGAAGACCAGGAAAGCCATTAGCAAATGCTGGGCCATCATAAAAAACAAAGTTTGGATCTTTTTCATGACTTTGAACGGTTTTTTCATAAATACCTTGAACACCATGCCAACTTTTTAAAATGGCTTGTTCAACCAAATAAGGTTCTCTTTTGTCTAAATTTTTAAAATCTTTCATTTTATTACCCTTTCTAATAAAAAAAGAATGATACCAAAGGAGTCTATTTGATAGACGGTACCATCCTTATATTTTTCTCATTACCACTATATATCGTTAGTGACCCGCCAAAACAGCACATAAGTGATATTTATAAAGGACTTTTATCTACTTACACCAAGCATAGACTCTCTTTGAAAAGACTTCTTTATAAACGTGTCTTAATGTTTTGAATTCCTTTTTATTATATGAAACAATACTTCGTTTGTCAAATTTATTATAATCTTGGCGCATTAGATTGTTGTTCTAGGCCTAGATTTTTAGAAATAATTTCAACTGCTAAACGATTGCCATCAGCAATATATGGGATTGTCTCACCAATATTTTTTTTGTAAACAGCTTTACCTAATGGGCTACTAATTGATACTTCTTGAATTGCGCCTTTATTTTTGCCACGATAAGAAACTAATTTAAAAGTAAATTCTTCTTTATCATTTTGAGAATTAATTAAGTAACAATTTACGGTGTCATCAATATCAATTGCTTCTTTATCGGCATTTTTTTCAACGATGATCGCACGACGTAATTGTTCTGATTTTAAACGAAGTTCTGCATTTAAAAGGTTATTTATTCTTTCAACTTCATTAAATTCAGCTGAATCTAAACCGTCACGAGAACGGCATTCAAAAGCCCCTTTACGTTCTTTGTTATTAGCATTGATTTGTTTTTCAATCTCACTAATTTCTCCTAATAATTTTTGGTATCCATCTTTGCTCATATAAAGAGCGTTAGGATCTTCTTTAATCACAATTTTTTTCATTTCAACCTCACCTCATAAATAAAATTTGTTTGTTATTCTAGCACACTATCTATAATAAATCAATTATTTTGATTTAATCATATCAATAACTACTTAATTAGCAAAAATACTTTCATAAATATCTTGATATTCTTTAACAAAAACAATTTCGATGTTATTCCGAATTTCTTTAGGAATTTTTTTGACATCAATTTCATTAGTTTTTGGCAAGAAGACTTTTTTTATACCATCATTATAAGCACTGATAACTTTTTCTTTAATTCCCCCGACTGGCATTACCTCGCCACGAAGAGTCATTTCACCAGTCATGGCTATATCAGTTGGTACTTTTTTATTTGTATATAAACTAATTAAACTAGTAGTAATAGCTACACCTGCACTAGGGCCATTTTTAGGAATTGCTCCTTCTAACATGTGGATATGAACATCCTTTTTTTGAAAAACATTTTCATTAATTTCAAAGTTTTTCGCATTACTTTTAAGAAAACTTAATACAACACTTAAACTTTCTTTCATGACCTCGCCTAATAAACCAGTAACAATAACATTACCTTTGCCATCATACATTGTCGATTCAATTGGCATGACTAGGCCCCCCGTACCAGTAACAGCTAGCCCATTTACAAGCCCTTTTTTCACAACTTTAGGTTTTAAATCTTCCATACTTAGCTGTTCATCTAAATATTTTTTTATATCTTTTTGTTCAATAGTTAACTGTAAATCTTTTTTCTTTTTAACACTTTCCATAATAACTTTACGAAGAATGGTTTCTAATTTTCTTCTTAAATCCCGGACCCCAGCTTCATTCGTATAATTAATAATTATATGGTTTAAGGCTTCATCACTAAAGGTTACTTCTTCAAAAGAAAGATGATATTCTAAGTAAATAGAAGGCAATAAGTAATCTTTGGCAAGTTTTACTTTTTCTTGGCTTGTATAACTTGAGAGTTCAATTATTTCTAGACGATCTCTTAGTTCAAGTGGTATATCTTCTTTATAATTGGCCGTTAAAATAAATAAAACATGACTTAAATCAAATGGTTCTTCTAAATAAGAATCGGTGAAGTTTTGGTTTAAATTAGGATCTAAGACGTCTAGTAAAACGCTTGCTGGATCGCCACGGTAATCTTTAACCATTTTATCTACTTCATCAATTAATAAAACAGGGTTTTTACTACCACACTTTTGTAAAGCCGTGATAATTTTACCGGGTGCTGAACCAATATAAGTTCTTCGATGGCCGATTAGTTCTGATGAATCATTTAAACCACCAACACTAATTTTATAAAAATTACGATGCAGTGCTTCAGCAATAGAAGAAGCGATTGTGCTTTTACCTACCCCTGGTGGACCAACTAAACAAATAATGGGACTAATAAGTAAAGGGTTACGACTTTTCATGGCCGCATATTCTAAAATTCTTTCTTTTACTTCTTTTAAGCCATAGTGCGTTTTATTTAAGATGCTCGTTATGTATTTTAAATCTAAGGCTTCGATTGTTTCTTCATTCCATGGCAAAGAGAAAAATGTTTCTAAATAATTTCTAACAAAAGCTAAATCAGGACTCATGTCATTCATCATTTCGTATTTGCTTATTTCAGTTAAAATTTTCTTTTTGGTTTTTTGTGAAATAAGTAATTCGTCTAATTTTTCACGATATAAATCGGCTTCTTTATTTCTTTTTCTATCTTCACCAAGTTCTTTTTGAATTTCTTCTAGTTTCCCTCTTAAAAAATATTCTTTTTGACTTTTATCTAATTCTTGTTGCAAAGAACGATTTATTTTTTGATCTAACTTAGCCGCTTGTAATTCTAAAGTTAAATCTTTTAAAAGTGTATTAGCTCTTTTTAAAGGGTCTACTTCTTCAATATAGGTTATCTTTTTTTCAAAACCAAGTGGTAATATAATCGCGGCAATATCCGTTAAGTTATCTAAACTTTTCTTTTCATTTATTTCTTGAATAAAAGAATTATCTAAGCTAATTGAAGTTTTAATATATCTTCTTAACCATCTAATTAAACCTTTTTTAACAGGAATTTCTTCTTGCTCATCAACCGTAACTTCAGGAACTAAGTAATTACATTCCAAAAGGTCTTTTTCTTCAGTTGGATTAAAGTATTTATTAATTTTAACTCTGCGTTTTCCAATTAAAGTCACGCGAAGTTGACCATTTGGTAAAACAATTTTACGAACTATCTCCGCCACAACGGCAACATTAGGTAAATCTTCAACATCAGGAATTTCTTCTAAATAATCTTTTGGTGAAACAACAACAAATTCCTTATTATATTTTTTTTCACTAAGAGATAGAACTTTCAAGGACAAGGAGTTGTTTAACTCTAATTTTATCTCTTGATTAGGAAATAAAATTAAACGTTTTAAAAGCATAACAGGTAATGTCTTTGCCACTTATAACCACTCCTTACACAACATGTT
>CALVLG010000033.1 GCA_944336815.1 uncultured Bacilli bacterium
ATATACATTTGGTTTAACAATTATTTTGCTAGAGTTTTTTTCATTTACCTCTGCTTCTGCCGTACTTGTTGCGCCTTCATATCCAGTTTCAAATTTACCAACCCAAAAACCTTTACTTGGAATACTTAAGAAAGCTGGATGCGTAATATAATCAACGATATTACAGTTGCCACTTGCCCCACTTTCCATTGGGGTTGTACATTCGCCTTCCACACTATCGCTGGTATTATAATCGCCAAAGATAACTGGTATTTCATGGACTTTACTTGTATCTATTTCCGTTAGACTATCATATAATCCTAAGTCCCATAATTGATACCTATATTTTGGAATCCATACAAAATAACTTTCAATAACACTTTCTGGTATTATTTCATTTGTTTCATAATTTGTTTTATTTGTAAAATCTAAATATCTTAAAAGGCCTGTATCATCTACAACTTTTATTTCATTACTAGCACTTTCTTTTATTTCATCTTCGCTTAAGGCCCGGTTATATATGGCTGCTTGATATACATTAATGTTTGCATAATTAGAATGATTTCCTTCTAATTCTGGATTTGCGCCTAACAAAAACGGCAAAATAGACGGTTTTATTTCAAAACTTCCAGATGAAGTAGCTGACAATTCGCCATTTACATATAAATTTGCTGTTGTCCCATCATACGTACCAACTATAACATAATTTTTATTCACCTCCAACTTTTGCCCCATAAGTTCATACTTACCGAGATTTTTATCATAAATTTCTAAACGAATGCGCGACCCATCAAAAAAAAGACCTACTCCACTACTTTGGACATTGACCAACAACTCTTGAAATTTAATTTCTTCCAAAGTAAAGCTAATACTTATTGTAAATGCGTGTCCAAAATCATAGTTTTCAAGACCTAGATCAATGTAGTCATCTACTCCATCAAAAGATACATAGCCATCATTTTTTGTCGCCCCATAAACATCACCACTGTTTGTTAATGCATCATAACTATTTTGGGTAATTACCGCATTAGCCCATTTTTGTTCAGCATAACTATACCATGGTTTAGTTAAATCAGCTTTTCTTACTGTTCCATCATCTTCTATTTCGACGGGTATTAATTCATCTTTTAAGATTGGATCAGTGCCATTTAATATTCCTTCATTATATGTGGTTGTAAAATGTAATTCACATCTTACAGGATAATTATGAGCATTTTTAATTACTTGACTCCAACTTACACTATCCCAGTTAATATAAGCATCATTTGTACAACTTGATTTTTCTCTGTCAAAATAATATCCACTATCCTTAGAAGGAATACTTGTTGTTTGTTCATTTTCTAAATATATTGCTAAATTAATATTTTCATTATGAGTTATACTAACACTAGTATGTTTACCAAAATTTAAATCACTTAAAAAAATACTCATTACAAGAAATAAGCAAATTTCTAACCATATCATGTGTTTTTGTTTTTTATAACTCATCTTTGATCTTTCGCCTTTCTTTATATAGTATTTCCCATACTTCACTTATCATACGCCCACAATAATTGTACAACACATCTGTTCATTAATCAACTTTTCTGTTGTAAAACATAGTATATATTACCTAGGTGATAAAGATGTATTATACCGACCGCTTACAATGGATTCGTGATTGTAAAAACGTAACCCAAAAAGAAATGGCCAAAGCCCTTGGTATCCAACAACAACAATATGCTCGTTATGAAAAAGGAATAAATATTATGCCTATTACCTATTTAAGACCAATCTGTGAATACTTAAATATTTCAGCTGACTATATCTTAGGCTTAATAAATGAGCCAAAGTCTTTAAAAGACGAAAAACAACTTATCAATATAAAATAAGTTGTTTTTTTAGCGTTCTTATAAATCATATATACCCACCAGGACTTTTCTTAATGAAAAAGTAATGCGAAAATAATATCAGGTGATATAAATGAATTTTGAAAGATTAAAACTAGAAAGAAAAAAACGTGGATATACCCAACAAAACGTTGCTGACTTTTTAGAAGTTCAAAGAGCTACCTACGCCGGCTGGGAAACAGGCAAAGATATTATGCCCTTACGTCAATTATTTAAAGTTGCTAACAATTACCAAATTAGTCTCGATTATTTAACTGGTTTATCTAATACTAATTCTAAAGTAAAATCTAAAACTACTAAAATTGATGTCGATCAAGTCTCAGAAAATATCCACAACTTTCGGAAAGAAAAAGGTTTAACCCAAAAGCAAGTTGCTAAAGCTCTTCAAACAACCCAATCAAACATTCACAAATATGAAACAGGTAAATGTTTAATAACCACGATGTATGCTTTACAATTTTCTAAATTATATTCGTATCCACTAGACAAACTATTAAATCGTAAATAAAAAAGTTGCCAAGGAAAACCTTGACAGCTTTTTTTAAAACATTTTATCGACTCCTTTAGGAACTTTATCTTTGACTATTGTTTCAACAATTTTATCTTCTCGCTCTTTACTTACGCTTTTTCCAGTCATATCACTAAGAGTATGAATGACCTCCCGTAATGTTTTTTCATCTTTCATTTTCCCATTTTGTAATTTATGAGCTAAATCTAAAATTGTTTCTTTATTAACTTTTGTTTTTTTCTCAACTTTTTTAAAAAAGTTTTCGCCAAAATCCATCGAATACCTCCTAAGGTATTCTATGCCAAATTATTTCAAAAAATCATCATAAAATATATCATCTGGTTTTAAATTAAAAATGGCTGCAATTCTATGTGCTAAATCATAATACAATCGACGATTATTATGTTCTAGTTGCCAATAATAAGACTTACATACACCTAACATATCCGCCATTTGCTGATAAGTATAGCCGTACTCTAAACGTTTACTTTCTAATTTTTTAAATTTTCCTTTATCTTTCATATATCCTCCATAAGTACTTTAACCTAATTTTTTCAAAAAGTCAATTTTATATAGCGATGTATAGGTGGACATCACTAGCCAAGACCAATAGACTTATTATATAAGAAATGAGGGTATTTATGCAAGATATAAAAAAGACTATTGGCAATAATTTACGTTACTATCGTTATAAAAGTCATTTATCACAAGAAAAATTTTATGAACAATATAACTTAAATCCTAAATATCTAGCCTGTGTTGAACGAGGCGAGATTAATATCGGTGTCGAATTTTTAGCTAATCTAGCCGAAGCCTTAAACCTTAAAATTGAAGATCTCATTTTAGAAGATGAGAAGAAAAAAATTTCTAAAAAAAGAGTTGATGCCAAAGTGAAATCTTAACCAAGATTTCATTTTTTATTCTTCACTGCGATTTTTAAATTTAAAAATAACTGGTGTTCCTTCTAATGAAAAATTTTCTCTTAATTTATTTTCTAAATATCTTTGATAACTAAAATGAACAAGTCCTTTATCATTTACATAAAAAACAAACTTAGGTGGCCTTGCTTCTTCTTCATTAACAAAATAAATTTTTAATCTTTTACCTTTATAAGAAGGTGGCTCATGAAGTTCAACTGCTTCATGAATAACATTGTTTAATAAGGAAGTCTTAATCATTTGGCCATGATTTTCATAAGCTTTAATTACTTCCGGCATTAATAGATGAATTCGTTTTTTAGTTAAAGCTGATAAGAAAACAACAGGTGCAAAAGTAGCAAATTGCAACTCATATTTTATTTTTTCAGGCCATAGTTTTTTTTCTTCCTCACTTGTAACTGTATCCCATTTATTTACACATATAACTAAGGCTTTACCTAAATCTAAGGCTAAACCAGCAATATGTTTATCATGTAATGTTATACCTTCTAAAGCATCAATAACTAAAACACAAACATCACTATCTTCAATCGCTTTTAAGCTTCTTAGTAAACTATATTTTTCAACACTTTCATAAATTTTTCCTTTTTTGCGCATTCCCGCTGTATCAACCATAATATAATCTTTACCATGATAAGTAAACTTTGTATCAGTAGCATCTCTTGTTGTTCCGGCCACATCACTAACAATAGCTCTTTCTTCATTTAAAACCGCATTAACTAAACTAGATTTACCAACGTTTGGTCTGCCAATAAAAGAAAAACGACATATTCTTTCCTCTTCTTTTAAAACGTTTTCTTTAACATCTTTAGTTATAACGTCTAAAAGATTAGTTATCCCTCTATTATGAGTAGCTGAAATAGGCATAATATTAGCAAAACCTAATTCATAAAAGCGATAAATATCTTCTTCTCTTTTAGCATTATCCATTTTATTAATAACGACGATTACTTCTTTTTGGGTTTTTTTAAGTAAATCGCGAATCATATAATCACTTTGATTTAATTCGCTTTTCCCGTCAACTATAAACAAAACTAAATCAGCTTCTTCTATCGCAAAAGTAGCTTGCATTAATATGTCTTCTTGAAAATTATCGTTACCTAATTCCAAGCCTCCCGTATCAATTAAAGAAAAACTTCTATTTTTATATGTAACTACACTATAAATACGGTCCCGAGTAATTCCCGGCATATCCATGATAATTGCTTTTTTCTCACCAATAAGCCGATTAAATAAACTAGATTTTCCCGTATTAGGCCGACCAATTAAACAAACCGTTTTCATAAGATGCCCCCTTTCCAATGTAAAAGTATTTTAACAAATTTTCCCTTAAAAGTAAAATTTTATGGCGCACATTCACTAGTTGGTCTTCCAGCCACATCCGAAGTTTCACAAACATCTTTTAATTCTTCGTTGGATTCTACAAAAAAGGCTTGAGCCCGATTATTTTTTAAATATAGGCGAATTTCTTCATTATCCATTCCTTCATTTGTATAGGGATTTATAATATAAGATCCTTCTTCATCATTTTCTTTAGCTGTTATCCCCTCTTCTACCAACTCTTTAACTGTCATTGTAACATAGCAACTTGTATCTAATCTACTTTTATGCTCATCGCCCCATCTTTTTGCGTCGTTTAAAAGCATATCAACTTTCGTACAATACAAATCTTTTTTGATGTTGTTTGAAATCACAATCGCACTTGGAACAGCAATAGTTGCTAGTAAAGCCAAAATAACAACAACAGCCAATAATTCGACTAACGTAAATCCTTTCTTCATTCTATCACCTACTTCTATATTGTACTATAGAAAAAAGAAAAAAACTATATGAAAAAATTTCAAATAGTTTTAAAATGAATCAATATTTACTTTAATATGTCCAAGCTCATGAATATAAGCAAAAAGATTAAGCATTGTTCTAATAGCTTTAGCATTACGGCCATCTTT
The DNA here is from genome assembly GCA_944336815.1 of uncultured Bacilli bacterium. GTDB lineage: Bacteria > Bacillota_I > Bacilli_A > RF39 > UBA660 > Ventrenecus. The sequence continues at coordinate 5,264 of CALVLG010000033.1, forward strand.
ACCAATGACAGCCCCCATGTCGTTTTCCAAAACTAAAATATCTAAAATAATTCCTTCTTCGCTTTCATATTCACTTACTTTAACAAGATCTGGTTCTTTACAAATACTTTTTACTAAAACTTCAGCATATTCTTGTATTTTCATTTTTACTTACCTGCTTTTTTCATTTCAGCGTATTTTTTCATAATACCTTGTTTACTTAAAATATTACGAACAGTATCGGTTGGTAAAGCTCCATTATTTAACCATTTTAAAGCCTTTTCTTCTGATACTGTTACATGGTCACTTCCCTTTACAGGATCATAAGTACCAACAACTTCTAGAAAACGTCCGTCTCTAGGACTTCTTGAGTCAGCCGCGACAATACGATAAAAAGGTTTTGCTTTTGAACCCATTCTTTTTAATCTTAATTTTACAGCCATTTCTTCTTCCCTCCTTCATTTGTCTTCTATATTTTACAAGAAATAAAAAAGCGTGTCAACCTTTTTTTGTTGACACCACTACAAATAATTTTCATTAACATTATCAATTTTAGCAATATCCTCTTCATCAACGATTTCTTCATAATCATCAAAATCATCTTCAATTGGCACTTTAATTTTTGTATCCCCAACAATTTCCACACCCAATTCTTTTTCAATATCAAGTGATATATTGCCATCAAGAACCGCGACATTTGTAACCGTTGGTTGTTTTAAACTTCGCACAATAATCTCCGAAGTTGAAGATAAAGTTGCTTCATCTTTTAAAGGTACCTTTAATAATTCATTATACCCAAATTTCTTGGTATTAACTTTTGTTTTTGTATCATTATCATAAGCATACCAAACATTAACGTCAAAAGAACCTGTAACCATCACTTTCCCATTTTCATTTCTTCCTTCAAAAGTATGATTAATCACCCAACAACCTAAAACCGTATCAACCACTTCATCGGGCGTAAAAGAAAAGTGCATTTGATTTGTTTTTTTAGCTTTGCCAATTACCGCTTTAGTCACAATTTCCTTATAATTAGCCATTTTTTATTCACCTCTATACTAATCTATGCGAATGACTACCAATTTGTGTTATAATAACCATAGAAAGGAAGAAAAAAATGGATTGTTTATTTTGTAAAATTATTCACAAAGAAATACCTTCTAAAATACTATATGAAGATGAAAAATATTTAGCTATTTTAGATTTAAACCAACATCCAGCTGGTCACACTTTAATTATCCCAAAAAAACACTTAGAAGATGTAACTTGTTTAAGTAAAGAAGAATTAAAAGAAATGTTTGTATTAGCCCATACTATCGGTCAAAAACTTTTAACCAAATTAAAGGTAACTGGTATAACTTACAGTTTTAATTATGGTTCTTTACAAGAAATCAAACATGTTCATCTTCATTTATTGCCAGAAGATTTAGGCAAGAACCCTAAAAACATTGATGACATTTATACCATTTTAAAAGAGGAATAATTCTCTATTCCTCTTTTTTTAATGGATATAATACAAAGGTATTCATCTGTTCAAAATTAACGCTTTTCATAACCTCTAAAATATCTTCCATCGTCATCTTTTCTAATAACTCTTTTTCATTAGTTATAATTTTGCCGTATGTAACTAACATATAATTTAAAACATCATTAACATATTCTGGATCTTCATAACTTAAAACTAAATTAGCAATTGTTGACTTAATTTTCCGAAAAATATCTTTTTCTTCTAAATCTAAATGTTTCATCTTTTCTTTTAAAAGCGGAATCACTTTATCTGGCTCTTTTGTTTTACTAATCGCGGATAAAATAAGATACTGTCTTTCCCATTCCACGTTATACCCTACCGAAACAGCCAATTTTTTTTGCAACAATTCTTCTTTAAATATAGACGTATCCCCAAAATTACTTGCTAAAACAACTTGCATTATTGAAATTAAAGTAACAATGTTTTTCTTTGGCAAATCTTTTAAAGGCACTTTAACAGAAATATAAACATTTGGTACCTCTACATTTACTCTCGCTTCATCATAAGAAGAAACTATTTCTTTAGGTTCATGATACTTTGGCAAAACTGGTTTTACAAAAGGCAAAAAAACTTTCTTTTTTTCTTTTTCCTTTACAAACGCCATAACTTCTTCCGGATTAACTTTACCTGTTACCACTAAAAAACTATTTTTAGGATGATAAAACGTCTGATAAAACAATTTTAAATCATCCAAAGTAATTTTTTTAATATCTTCTTCTGTTCCTAGCCCACTTACTCTATTTGGATACTTAGCAAACAAACAAGCATTTATTTTATAATAAGAAACCCGATTTGCATCATCTCTTCGCATTCTTTCTTCTTCTAAAATTGGGCCTCTTTCTTTTTCAAAATATTCTTCATTAAATTCTTTTTCTTGCACGGCATCTAAAAGAACATCTAAGTTTTTTAAAACATCTTTTGTTCCCACAAATTCATAAGCTGTTCGATTAGGATAAGTAGCCGCATTACTATAACTATTTAAAGCATTAAAACGCCCTAGTAAAGAAGAACCATCCGCATTTTTACATAAAATATGTTCTAAATAATGAGCCGTTCCTGAAGGCACCTTTTTTTCTTGACCCTCAATTTTAAAGGTCGTATTTTCAGCCCCACCTAAAAAAACAAGGCTTCCTTTAAATGTATTAATTTTTTCATTGACCCAAATATATATTTTTAACCCATTATCACAAACGTCATAATAAATTTTTTCATCTAAACCTTTAAGTCGTATTTCTTTCATGCTTCCCTCTCTTCTAAAATATATTCATAAGTATATTGCATCTTTTTACCTAAATTTTGAATATCTTCTAATGTAACTTTAGGTATTTCCTCCCGTAATTCTTGAAAAGAAGAAAAACCAAAAGTTTCATGCAAGTAATAATTATCCCCTAAAGAATACATACCATCCTCCCGTATTTTTAAATCAGCTAAATACTTTTCCTTCTGGATTTCAAAATAATCTTCCTCTATATCTTTTTGGATCATCTCTTGCATCGCTTTTTGAATCATTTCCCTTGCTTTTACAATATTTTCTTTATTTAAGCCTACATAAAACATCCCATATCCATCACTAGTATTAACATAAAAGCCACAGTAATAACAAAGTGAATTCTCGATCCGTAAATATCTTGTTAATTTATCGGTCATATTTGCATTACCTAACATAATAGAAAAAAGAGGCACGACACATTCTTTTTCAAATTTTGTTAAATTATTAAATTGATAATAGACTAAATACTGTGTTTGATTATAAGTGCTTTTCACAATTTCTTGTTTAAAAGGTGCAATTTTAGGTAAATACATATAAGGAATATTGGAAACCATAACTGCCTCTTTAGTAAAACGGTTCTTTATTTTTTCCACTAATAAATCCATATCTAAATTACCAATCACTAAAATTTCTGTATAAGTTTCGGCAAACAATTTTTTATATTCTTCACTTAAATCTTTAGCTGTAACTTCATCAATTTCTTCATGCGTTCCCATAGCTCTTTTAGAAGGAATTTCGCCTTTATATAATTTAGCTAAACTATCAATTCTGGCAAAAGACAAAGGTCTTTCTTTATAAGCATCTAAACTAACATGACTTTTTTCTTTAACAACTTGCAATGTCACTTCATCAAATGAACCATTTTTAATATTAGGTTTTAAAAGAGTCTCAAACGCAAAATCCAAAACATGATCTAAATAATCTTTTTCTTTAACATATTTAGGATGTAAAAAATCAAATGAAAAAGATGTCAAGTGATTATGGCCAATTCGTCCGACACCACTGGAAAATTCCAAATTATATAATTCTTCTAAAGCAATATTAACTTCTCTTTTACTAGGATATTTTAAAGAAGATTCGGCTAACATCTTACCAAGTAATCGCCGTTTTGCCAAAGAAACATCTTTGACATCTTGCCGAAAATTAATTTCCATATAACAATTTTTAAACTTATCAGTTGCGATTGTATAAACTTGATAACCACCTAAATCATATCTTTTATATTTCATTTTTTACCTCACTTTCTTCATAACATTTTAAAAAATATTCATCAGTCATACCAGCAATAAAATCAAGAACTTTACGTGCTTCACTGGTCTTATTTATATAACTTTCCTTTTTGTAATTCAAAAAATCTGTATATATTCTTGACGTCACTTTTTTATTACGTAAATCATCTAAAAAAACAGCAAAGTTTCTTTCAAACATCTCTTTTACTTTAGCTTGCTTT
>CALVLG010000034.1 GCA_944336815.1 uncultured Bacilli bacterium
AATTGTAAAATCACTTTTTTCTTGGATTTTCTTATATACATCACTAGCCTTTGTAATATGATTATCATAAGTTACATAAGAAACTATATTAAAACCGTTTGGCGGATACACTTGATCAACATGATAAGTTTCCCTTATATCTTGCTGCTCATCATTTATCATATTTAAAAGTTCTTCTCTATTTTCAATTACCCCTAGAACTTCCCCATCTAAGTATACTTGATATAAATTATTTGGCTCACCACTATTTTTGGGAAAACCAACCCAAACAAAAAGAAGAACAAAAAAAACAGTTACTATACATAAAAGAATTATATCTTTACTTTTCATTAAAGCACTCCTAATCTTAATTTGGTTCTTTCTAATTATAACATAAAAAAAGGAAGAAAACTACACTTCTTCCATTGGCGAATATGGTTTAAAACAACTTTTATTTAATTCAAACAAAATTTGAAACAAGCCTGTACTACCCCGTCGATGTTTAGCAATAATAACATCAACTGGAACAATATTTGTTTTATTCTCAGCCGTTTTGGCTTCAAAATAATCTTGACGATTTAAAAATAAAACCAAATCCGCATCTTGTTCAATCGAACCAGACTCTCTTAAATCAGCAAGCCGTGGTTGATTAGATTCTCGCCTTTCGGCATTACGTGACAACTGTGCCAGAGCAATAACAGGAACTTTTAGTTCCATTGCCATAGTTTTAAAAGCACGCGATATTTCCGAAACTTCTACTTGTCTTGATTCAACTCTACCACCAGTTGTTACAAGCTGCAAATAATCGATAACCACCAAAGCTAACCCTTTTGGCCCAGAAGCAAGCCTACGACATTTGGCTTTTATTTCTGGAGCAGTAACCGAAGCATCATCTTCAATATAAATATTTGTGTCTGCTAGTTCACTCATTGCTTCCGTATATCTTTTCCAATCATTATCATTAAGCATTCCTGTTTTTAATTTATCCGCTTCAATTTGTCCAACTGAACTAATCATTCGGTTTACCAGTTGTTCCGCACTCATCTCAAGGTTAAAAATAGCTACCGCCTTATCTGTGCTCATTGCCGCATTAACCGCAATATTCAAAGCAAACGCGGTTTTTCCCATACCAGGTCGAGCTGCCAAAATAATTAGTTCACCTTCATGTAATCCAGCCGTCGCTTTATCTAAATCTTTAAACCCAGTAGTTAAACCCGTAATAATACTTTTATTTTTACTAATTCTTTCTAAATTTTCATGGGCTTCACGTAAAGCCTCTGTAATAGGCTTAAACTCACTCGTTTTTCTTGTCCGAATAACATTTAATAACTTTTGTTCCGATGTATCTAATAAATTAGTTAAATTTTCTTCTTCATCATAAGCGTCAGTAACAATATTAGTCGCTGTATCAATTAGTTTTCTTCTTGTTGCTTTATCTTTGACAATATCAATGTAATAATCTAAATTAGCACTTGTCGCGACTGAGTCAATAACTTCCGTTAAATATTCAATGCCCCCAACCGCATTCAAATTCTTTTGTTTATCTAATTCATTTTTAACCGTCGTTATATCTATTGGCGTATTACTTTTGTATAAAGAAACTAAAGCCGTAAAAATCTTTTTATGTGCATCATTAAAAAACATATCTTCAGTCAAGTTTTCCATTATTTTTTCCATGGCATAAGGATTCAAAAAAGATACGCCTAAAACACTCATTTCTGCTTCAATATTTTGTGGCATCACTCTTGTTGCCATACTTATCACCTACTTTTTTAAAACTACTTTTAAAGGAAATTTTACTCTTTTATGTAACTCGATTAACACTTCATGCGTCCCTAAAGAGTCAAGTGAATGATCAAGTTTTATATTTTTTTTATCAATTACAAAACCCATTCTTTTTAATTCATCACTAATTTGTTTAGTTGATATAACCCCAAAAACCTTATCTTCTTTACCTGTTTTAACTTGAAAAACAACTTGTTTATTTTTTAAATGATCACGAATTTTTTCATAATCAGAAACCAAAGCCTCTTCTTCTAAATGTCTAGCAAGCAAAGAACGATCTAAAACTTCTTTACTTTTTTTAGTTTCCGGCACAGCCAAACCATTTTTAAAAAGAAAGTTTGTTGCATACCCATCACTTACATTTAAAATATCATCTTTTTTTCCTTGACCTTTTACATCTTTTAATAAAATAACTTTCATGACCTAAAGCCTCCTTTAATTAAAATATTATAGCACAAAATCATTTAGGACAAAAACGATTTTGTTTTTCTTTTAAACATTCTCTTAACTCATCAAGATATTCATCATATTTAATATGACGAGTTAAATTAGGATGAATAGAAACTCCTAATTGAGTTTCAATTTTAGCCAATATTTCTTCTTTAGAAGATAATTTATCTAACATATTTTTTAAAAGATCACCATATAAGGGAATCATTTCTTCTAAAACATCAATTGGTTTTCGCCTTTTTTCTAAATCATGTCCCGTTTTTTCTAAAGAAATAGTTCGGTAATTAGAATAATAATCTAGTTTAAAACAGCCATCAAAATCAAATAACGGCACAAAGTCACCATTGCTTATCGCTAAATTTTCAAAGTGCATATCAAAATCACCAAGAATAAATTGTAGAAAAAAGAAAACATATAATTTCTGCATTAAATACCTAACTATTTTTTCGTCATGATAATAATATAACAAGGCTAGCGATAAATCATCTAAATTATATAAATCATAAGCCTTTGTAATATATGACTTGTGTTTCTTTTTTTCAATCACTTCTTTATAATATTTATTTAGAATTTGATTTAAAAAAACCACCTTTTCATGTTTAGGGTTAAAACTCGTCGCAACTGTACCAATAATTCCTTTATATTTAGCAAGCCCAAAAGAAACTACGGGAATACCTAATTCCCGGCAAACTTCCGCCCCAAATAACGAAGACATAGCTTGAGCCTCATTGCAACTTTTAAAAAATAATTCTTCTCCCTTATAAAATTTTAATATTTCTCCGCCCATATCCCTAGGAATAGTTAAACTTACTTTTAAATCATCTAATATAATAAAACCATTTTCTTTTTGCATATCAAACACCTAAAAAAAGTATAACAAAAAAAGAATACTTTTTACAGTATCCTATTTTACAAATGGAATTAAAGCCATAAATCTTGCATATTTAATTTGTTCAGCAATGTGTCTTTGATGTTTAGCGCAAGCGCCAGTCATTCTTCGTGGTAATATTTTACCTTTTTCGCTAATGTATTTATTAATAATCATAACATCTTTATAATCAACGCTTTTTCCAGCACACATTTGACAAATTTTTTTCTTTTTTCTTCTAAATTCTGCCATAATATAAATCTCCTTTCCTAGAATGGTAGATCGTCATCTGACAAAGCAATCTCTTCCCCAAAGTCTTTAAATGGATCTTCACTTACATCAGTTGTTGGCATACTTTGTGGTTCTTCATAACTTGGCATTGGTTGAGCAAAGCCACTAGCATCAGCTGCCACTGCTGTATCACCTTGACTTGCACTGCGACTGCCCAAAAAGGTAACATTATCAGCAACAATATCCGTTGTATAATGTTTTTGGCCATCTGCGCCATCATAACTTCCGGTTTGAATTCGCCCTTCTACTGCAACTTGAGAACCTTTACTACAATATTTAGCAATGTTTTCAGCTTGTCTACGCCAAGCTACACAGCCAATAAAATCCGTTCCTTGTTGACCATTTTGAGGATTAAATGGTCTAGAAACAGCAATGGTAAAACGAGTTACCGCTATTCCACTACCAGTTGTTCGCATTTCTGGATCTCTTGCTAATCTACCTATTAAAATAACTTTATTCATATTTTACTCCTCTTCTTGACGAATAATTAAATGTCTTAATACATTTTCATCTAAACGAATTTTACGATCAAATTCTTGAATAACTTCTTTGTTTGCTTCAACTTGCATTACAAAATAATATCCATTTAATTCTTTTTTAATAGGATAAGCAAGTTTTTTCTCGCCAAGTTCTTTGTAATCAACTACTTTTCCTTTTAAATCACTAATTAAAGATTTAAAACTTTCAGCACATTTTTTAATATCTGCACTTTCCATCGTAGCTTTTACAATAAACATAATTTCGTATTTGTTCATTCTTTCTACACCTCCTTATGGTCTAATGGCTTTTTGCTAAAACAAAAAGCAAGGAGTAATTGCTTACTCGCTAGATATTTTATCATTGATATATCATTATGTAAATAGTTATATTATTATTTTTCATTTAAAAATGTCCAAAAATATGTGGCGTAAAACTTTATTTTCTAAAAAGCCTTTTGAATTTTTAATAATAGATTGTAATGTCATACCAGATAAATATAACATGAATAAATTTGGTTTGTTTTTAGCAAGACTATTTTTTCCTATTTTACATATCTTCCTCGCCAGGTTACTATTTTTTTGTAATTCAAAAATTGTCTTATCTAAAAAATTGTCTTTATTTTGATAATCATTAACATTTTCTTTTATCTTAAAAGTTTTAAGAATTTGCTGTTTCATATATATATCTATTTTTAACCGTTCATCCATTACATTTGTTCCAAGAAAAAGCGTATAGTTTCCTTCCCGAATTTCCCACGAATTTGTTTTTTCATTCCAGCTTCTAAAAGTAAAATCATCAAAAGGAATAAAAATATTTTTTTCTTCTTTTTTTTGCAAAAAAACTTTTGTAAATCCCTTTAATTCCCGATATGAATCTTTTTCAAACTTAACATACAACTGACAAACTTCACTGCCATCATAATTTCCTATATTTTTTATATTAAAATACACGCCTTCTTTTTTTAAAATCAAATTATTCAAGTTAAACTGTGTATAAGATAATCCATAGCCAAAAGGATACATAATTTTAGCTTGATTAGAATCAAAATAACGATAGCCAAACTGTTTTTCTTCATCAAAGCAAACAATATTTCCTTTATAAGAATCATTTATTAAAATTGGATAATAGCTTTCTTTACACGCAAAAGATTCCGAAAGTTTACCTGAAGGATTTACTTTTCCTGTCAAAACATTTAATAAGGCTTCAAAAAGAGCTTCTCCGCCTAATCCACAATACAAAATTGCATCAAACGAAAATGGTAACACTACCGCCGACCCAGCCTCTAAAATGCCAATAATTTTTTTATTCATTTTTTTGATTTTTTCTAACAAATGCACTTGATTATATGGCAAATTTAAAGTAGTACGATCTGCTCCTTCCGTTTCCATTCCTATTGTAGTTCCGCAAAAAAATAAAACTATATCAGCATCTTTCACCAATTTAAGTGCTTTACTTTCTAATTTAACATCTATTTTATCATTATTTTTGCTATTATATCCGGGTTGATAACCACCAAATTGAAAAGGCATGATTTTTTTTAATGAAAGAAAAGATTTATATTTTCGACACCGTACTTTAGCTGATCCATAACCTTGAAAATGAGCTTTAACCGCTAATTCTCCAATTGCTACCACTTTTTTATTAACAGCAATTGGTAAAAGGCTATCATTATTTTTAAGCAACACCATACTTTCTTCTAACAACTTTCTCGCTAAAGCATGATTTTTATGCCAATCAACTTTTCCTTTTCCTTGTTGTTTCATTTTTCTTTCTACATTTAACATTTCCTCAATGCGACAATTAATATCACTTAATGTGATCTTTCCATTCCTATATCCTTTTTTTAAATATTTTAAATATACATTTGAACCAGGCATTTCAATATTAATGCCACTTTTAATAGATGTCACAATATTATGGGCACTATTCCAATCCGAAATAATAATACCATCAAAACCTAATTGATTTCTTAAAACTTCCTGCAAGTAATACGCATTTTCACTAATATATTTACCATTAACTTTATTATAGCAAGTCATTATCACCTGAGGTTTTTCTTTCATGACGATTTCAAAAGGTTCTAAATATATTTCTCTAATAACTTTTTCTTTAAGATGATTATCAATGCCTTGCCGTTTCGTTTCCTGTTGATAGGCAAAAAAATGTTTTGGACAAGCAAGAATATTATTTTCTTGAACCCCTTTAATATATGCAGCACCTAATTTCCCTGATAAATATGCGTCTTCAGCAAAACACTCAAAGTTTCTTCCCGCATAAGGTGTCCTTTTTAAATTGAGATTAGGCCCCAACAAAACGTTAGCTTTATAATATTTTGCTTCGCTTGCCAAAGATTTTCCTAATTCTTCAAGCAATAAAATATTCCAACTATTTGAAACAGTAGATAAACTTGGAAAACAAGTGGCTTTATAAGTATATCTTAATAAATTTTCCTTCCTTACCCCATTAGGTCCATCAACAAATGTAAAAAAAGAAGGCGCATAAGTCCTCCACTTTCCTTTACCATAAAGCAATTTGAGTTTTCTATCTAAATTTAATTTCATTTGTTTCAAAATTAATCACCAGCTTCCACAAGCTAAACCATATTTAGTGCAATCTTCCATAGTAAGTTTTTGGGTATCAGTTGCTTTATTAGTAAAGAAATATCTCGTTTGACCTTCATAAGTAGCCACCAAAGATGCTCCTGATGACCAAGAAGCAGAAAGGTGTACATTTACTTCATTTACTTGACAAACATCAGCAATACAAACAATAATTGGCTTTCCATCAACACTAATCGCCTTAAAATTTTTATCATTTTCTTCACATGTCACACCATTAGAACTTACAGTTTTACACATTGGGCCAGCATATTCTATATAAGTAGATGTATTAACATTATAATCACTTACTCCAATCGCCACGACTTCATCAACTGCATCTTTTAAAACTTTTTCAGCAACTTTTTCTCTTTTAATCTCTTTATTATTACTATCATAAGTAACTTTATATGTAACTTCTTTGCTACCATTCACTCCCACGGTTGTTACTTTTCTTGTCCCCCGTTTCATATTTGTATTGTTTACTTCTTTTGTATTAAAATTAACCATTTCTGTTTCTACTACAGTTTCTTCTCTAGTATTTTCACTTCCAAAAGGAACTTCTTCTGGATTTAAAGCCGAAAGCGTAATTGTTACATAACCTAAAACTTCATCATTCAAAACTAAAGCAAGGTGATGTTCACCACTTTCTAACGAAAGAGAATCTATTACTTCCTTCATACCAGAAATATATTTAACGCCATTTTCTTCTCTAACTTCAAAAGTTCCTACAAATTTTGGACTAGAATAAACATACACATCTAAAAAACTACCTACTTCTAAATTAACCGCCGAAGAAAAAGCGATTTTTTCTAAAGATACTTCGGTTGTAGCAAGCTCATGATAGGAATTTAATAACTCTTCTGTATCCCTAGCTAAAGCACTAGTCCTATCTGGTTCTTCAAGCACCGGTTCATTTCCATTAGGCTCATCTAAAGTCGTTTCGGGCTTGTTTTTTCCACCCCAAACAAGAACAAGAACAACCGCCAAAATAACAAGGACGCAAATAACCGCTCCAACAATCATTGCTTTTTTAGAAATTTTTTTCTTTTCATTTTCCACTTAACTTCACCCTCCACTTATAATAGAGTATAGCACAAAAACAAACAAAAAATAACTAATTAAACGTCTACTTGCAAATAATTTTGGCCAATAACATAAGCATTTTCTTTTTGTTCTTGAATTGTTTTTATAACCCCAAGCATCATGGCATCTTCCTTATATAGTTGGTTTAGTTTTTTTGGCTCAAAACAAACAAATGGATAACATAAGTACTCAAGACTATCAGGGCATCTTAAAGAATCTTCATCACAATCATATAAACAATCTAAATTAATAATATAGTTATCATAAACCCATATACGATCGCAAAAAACACCTTCCATAGACAAAAAAGGTCTAAAATTCAAGGGCTCAAAACAAGTAAAATGGATATTAACTTGTCCACAATTTTCTAAAACCGAACTATTTTTAACAAAAAGCCAGCAATTGTAAGTTCGCGTATTTGCAAAATCATTAAGAATAACATTATTACTTGAACAAGAAAAAACCACCAATTCATCAAGTCGTTTTTCAAACTCTTCTACTCCCATATCAAAAGAAACAGTTTCCAACCATTTTCCCAATTGTTTAACATTAATGTTTGTAACACGTCTAATTAAAGCATAAAAATATTCTTCGTTTTCAATAAATACTTGTAAAAGTGTCTGATATGTTATTACTTTACGAATCTCTTCATTTATCAAAAAATCACCCCCTCTAAAAGAAGTGGTGCCTATTATAAACAGAAAAAAAGAAAAAGCTAGCGATTCGACAAAACATGTCAAAATCTTCTTCTTTTTCTTTTATTCCACACTTTTTAAAGAATCAATCATGTGAATTCTTTTAAGAATAAAGTACGTAATTCCTTGAACTACAACTGTAAAGAAAGTCATAATTAAGAAAGTGAAAACATAACTTAATAAATCAATTTGTTTAACAAATAATATTTCATCAGTTTCCGCAACTGTCATCACAAAATAATTTAAAAGTACACCTAAACCTAAACCGACTAAGACACCAAAAATAGTTAAAACTAATGTCTCACGATACACATATTGCGATACTTCACGGTCATGAAAACCTAACACTTTTAATGTTGCGATTTCTCTAGTTCTTTCACTAATGTTAATCGTGGTCAAATTATATAAAACGGTAATAGCCAAAAAAGTTGAAAAACCAATAATTAACAAAACGATACTATCCATACTAGAAATTACATCTTGAAACATCTTAACATTATCCGTGGTATATTGAATATTACTAAAGTGATCACTTTCCATAAGGGCATTACCAATCGTAGAAATATCTTCCTTATTAGCCATAACTGCATTTAATTTTCGCTCGCCAAATACTTTTTCATAATAATTTTCACTCATATATACATAATGATTAACATAATTACGACTAATTCCCGCAACTTTTAAAATAAATAATTCATTATCACTGTTACGAATACCAAATGTATCGCCAACCCCAACTTTAAGCATCTCGGCCGTTTTCGAAGTTAAAATAACCCCCGTATCATCTAAAGAAAGATCCTCATCATCTAAAGTTTGTAAATGCAAAAACTGCGAAACATCTTCTGGTTTTAAAAATGCCATTACATAAATATCTAAATTTTTATCTTCAGCATTAAATTTAAAACTTTCCATGTTTAAATAAGTATATTGATTAACTAAATTAGCATTTAAAATTTCATTAACAGAAGTATTTTCTTCACTTACCTCTTCATCTAAAAACATAATCGCATCATAAGACTCAATCTCACCAAATTGTTTTGTAATCACGGAACCAATACTATCTTTTATTCCAAAGCCAGTTAAAAGTAACGCTGTACAACCAGAAATACCAACCAAAGTCATAATGATCCGCTTTTTATATCGAAATAAATTACGAACAGTAACTTTCCAAGTAAA
>CALVLG010000035.1 GCA_944336815.1 uncultured Bacilli bacterium
CAAAGCCCAATAATATATATATGTTTTCCTTATAACCAAGTGCCTTAGGAAGTAATTCATGAATTGCTAAGGTAATCATAAGCCCGGCCACAAAAAGCAAAACAAGGCCAATCATTGCTTCCGAAATAAAATTTCTTAAAAACAAGAAGGCCATTATCGCTCCCAAAGGCTCAGCAAGACCCGATATAAAGGTCTTTTTTATGGCTTCTTTTTTACTTCCTGTTGCATAATAAATTGGAACAGCAATACTTATCCCTTCCGGAATATTATGAAGCATAATTGAAACACTTATTTTTAAACCTAATGATAGATTTTCATAGCTACTTAAAAAGGTAGCAATTCCTTCTGGTAAATTATGAAGCATTAAAGCAAGCATTGATAATATTCCTAAACGGTATAGATCCTCTTGCTGCCTCCCCTTCTCTATTCTTTTATTTAAAAAATAAACTACTATTATCCCGAGCAAAAAAACAAATAAAGAAATAAGTGTCCCTTTAACTAATTTATATTCCGTTAAAATAGCAAAACTAGCTTCCGGAATTAACTCTGTAACTGATATACCAATCATAATAACTAAGGATAAACTTAAACAAAAAGTAATAAATTTATTAATATTTTCCTGTTGCCATTTTTTAAAAATAACCACCGCACCTAAAACTGTCGATAAACCAGCAACTGTTGAAATAAAAATTGGCCTTAAAAAAGACATAAAATCACCTAATTAATTTTATGTCTAGATTATTATTTTTTTACCTTTTCGGATCAAGTTCTAAAGGATGTTTTTTAATATATTCATCCAAACTTAAAATACCTAGTTTAACTTTATCGGCATCCGTAGTCTCACCATATATTGTATCTGCACTCATATTTTCAAAAATTGAAGAAAGTCCGCCAGTATTAAAGTATTCTTCCATTTCTGGAATCGAAAAAGCCTTTCTTTGAATTTTTTCCATTAAAGCAAATTGTTTCATTTCTAAAATTTCTTGATATGTCATCTTTGGAAAATAATCTAAAGGATACTTTTCTAAATCTTTTAAATAAAGCATAAAATCATTTAAGTAAAAAAATATTTTTGCCGGATATTTATAAAAATGGCGTTCATTTAATTTTCTTAAAAAATTAGTCCCCGGATTATTATAATAAGCATCTAATTCTAAAGATAGGCCCCGTAAATTTTTATAAGATTGCATAGCCTTTGTTAAACTATCTAATGCTTTTAAATCAGTTTCCTTTTGATAACGTAATAAAGCCTCCTTCGATTTAGGATCAACAATACTACTTAATCTTGTTACATATTGTTTAATATAACTGTTGCCCCCAATCTTTTTAACTAATACCCGAATATATTCTTGCAAATCCTTCGTTAATTTTAATTCCATCTTTTCTTTATTTTCAATATTATTTAACCGCGCCTGTGCTTCTCTTTTTAAATTATCAATCATAAAATTTCTTAATTCATTATCTTTTAAATTAAATAAACATTCATAAGTATGAAGTCCATGTCTTTTACTTCTTTCATTATAAGTAGTTCTAGCAATAAATAAATCAACTTGTTCTAACGAAATCGCTTTTAAAAAAGGGTTTAATGTTTGTAATTCTTTGTAAAAATCTTCTTTAGTAAAATCACTCGTATATAAATCAATAATACTAATGTCCTTAAATTCATTGCCAATTGGCAATTTTAAAATGTGAGCTTCTTCCTTAACTGCCGCCATTAAACTGTACTTGCGCATTTCCCCTACTTCCTTTCCTAATTATATTTTACCTTAAAATACCAAACATTGGCAAATGTTTTTGGGTATGCTTTTAAATGGAAGGGCCATATTACTAATGGGAGGTAAAAAAATGAAAAAAAATAATAAAAAACAAAATCGTTCTAGAAAAAATGAAAACAAACAAAATTCTAGAAATCAAGAACAAAATCGTAAGAATTGTTAAAAGAAAAAAGAATGATGGTGTTTATCATTCTTTTTTGCTACGTGGATGAGCTTCATTATATTCTTCTTTAACATGTTCTTTTGATACATGAGTATATATTTGGGTTGTACTTATATTTTCATGGCCCAAGAACTCTTGAATAACCCGTAAATCAGCCCCCGCATCTAATAAATGCGTAGCAAAGGAATGTCTAAGGATATGGGGACTTACATTTTTTTTAATTCCTAATGTTAAACACAAATTTTTAATAATTTTACATAACCCTTGTCTTGTAATAGGGGTCCCCCGGTTATTTAAAAAAAGTTCATCATAATTTTTCCCGTTTTTTATAAGTAAAGGCCGATAGGAAGATAAATACTTTTCTAAATAATACTTACTTGTTTCATTAAAAGGAATAACTCGCTCTTTACTTCCTTTCCCTTCTACTAAAACAAGATTATTAGTAAAATCAAGATTAGCATAACGTAAAGATAATAATTCACTAACCCGCATTCCCGTTGCATATAAAAGTTCAAGCATCGCTTTAGTTCGGTAGTCATACTCGGTTTTTAAAGGCATATTAAGTAAGGTATCAACTTCTAAAATTGTTAAATAACGCGGTAATTTATGGGGTAATTTAGGTAAATGAATTGTTTCACAAGGATTTTCCTTAAGCCAAGCATTTTCAACACAAAAATAATAAAATGATGATAAAACCGTAAAATAATGAGCTTTTGTTGTAGCTTTCTTATTACTACTCTGTTCTAAAAACTTTAAAATAGTTTCTTTATTAACTTTTAACGGGTCAGTACCATTTAAAAAAGTTAAAAATAACTTTAAATTTTCTTCATAAGAAAGAATAGTATTTTTACTTAATTTACGTTCGTAAGCTAAACTATCTAAATATTTTTTAATAACCTCTGGATATTCTTTTTTCATTCTTTATACTCCTAGAAAAAGGATAACAAGAACTTTACTATTTGTCAAATGAAGAACCTTTTTGTATAATAGATATTGGTGATAAGATGGAAAATTTAAGTAGCCAAATGCGTCCTTCCAAACTAGAAGAAATTGTTGGTCAAGACCATTTAATTGGGAAAGATAAAATCCTAACCAATTTTGTTAAAACAAAACATCCTTGTTCCATGATCCTTTATGGTCCTCCCGGAACTGGCAAAACATCAATCGCGAAAGCCTTTGCTAGTGAACTAGGCTTACCATCAAGATTTTTAAATGCCACTTTAAGTAGTAAACAAGATTTTATCATTGCTATTGAAGAAGCCAAAATGTATGGGACTATGCTTTTAGTAATTGATGAAATTCACCGTATGAATAAAGATAAACAAGATATTTTACTATCCCATATTGAATCTGGCCTATTAATAATTATTGGCCTTACAACCGCTAACCCTTATTATAAAATTAATCCAGCTATTAGAAGTCGGGTTCAAATACTTGAAGTTAAACCATTAAAAGAAGAAGATATTATTACTTTATTAAAGAAAGCTCTAAAAAAACTTCCAGCCTGTAAAGCTGATGAAGACGCTTTAAAAGCCTTAGCCAAAAATGCCTGTGGCGATGCTAGAAACGCTTTAAATCTTTTAGAAACCGCCTATTATGCCACGGAAAGCCATCATCTAACTAAAGAACTATTAAAGTCTTTAGGTATTAAACCTGTTTTTTTTATTGATGCCAATGAAGATGGCCATTATGATGCCTTATCTGCTTTACAAAAATCGATTCGCGGTAGCGATGTTGATGCGTCTCTTCATTACCTTGCAAGACTAATTGCCATTGAAGATTTAGATAGTATTTATAGACGTTTAAGCGTAATCGTTTATGAAGATATTGGTCTAGCTAACCCTGCCCTTGGTCCAAAACTACTAGCGGCAATTGAAGCAAGTAAATTAGTTGGCTTACCAGAAGCCCGTATTCCTTTAGGCACGATTGTAACCGAAATGGCTTTATCCCCTAAGTCCAACAGTGCCCACCTAGCCCTAGACAAAGCCTTAAACGATCTAAATCAAAATGGCATGTTACCTATTCCTAGTCATTTGAAAACAAATTCTAAAGACTACCTGTATCCCCATGATTATCCAAACGCTTATGTTAAACAACAATACTTACCCGATTATTTAAAAGATCGAAAATACTATCAACCTCATAAAAACAAATACGAAGACAATTTAAACAAAATTGCCCATGAAATGAAAGGAGAATAATTTTGAAAATAACTTGTTTTGGCAGTGGTATTTTTAGCCTTGCTATTGCCTTAGAATTAGCTAAACAAAAAAAGAATCACATTATCATATGGACTCCTGATGAAAAATGGCTTAAAGAAGTTAATAAAACTAACACTTTTGTTATTAATGATGAAAAATATCCCAAAAAAGATAATATAACCATTACGACTTCTTATGAAGAAGCCTTAAAAGATACAAGCGCAATCTTTCTTTTAACCGCTAGTATATATCTTAAAAGTGTTATTTTAGAAATCAAAAAATATTATAAGCCAAATACCCCCATTTTTAACGCTTCTAAAGGCTTAATAGATACTAAACCATATTATGCCAGCCGTTTTATAAAAAACACGTTAAAAACCAAAAAAACAGCCTTCCTTGCTGGGCCAAACTTTGCCCATGATTTATTAAAAGACGCTGTAACTACCATCACGGTAGGAACCAAAGATAAACAAAACTACCAATTATTAAAAAACATTTTCCCTAAAAACATTAAACTAGAATATTTAAAAGACGAAAAAGCCTTAGAACTAGCTAGTGTTTTAAAAAACATCTATGCTATTGGTTCAGGCATGATCTATAAAAATAGCCCTTATAAATCAACTATATTTGCTTACTTAACTGAAAGCTATAATGAATTTTTAGAAATATTATATGAAGAATGTAATTACCCAAATGAAAGGCTATACTCCGGAACACTAGGTGACTTTTTCCTAACATGTTCCGAAACAGAATCCCGTAATTTTACATATGGTCGTCTTTTAATCCAAACAAAAAAAGAGGCTAACCTCTTCTTAAAACAAAACACTGTTGAAGGATATAACAATTTATTAAATTTAACTAAATTCATTAAAATAAAAAAATATCCCATTCTTTATGAAATAGCCAAAAAAGTTTTATAAATGATTAATAACAAAGGAAGTAAGCATACTACCAGCACTCATTGGAACAGAACAAACTGTTCCTAATTTTTTATCCTTTTTAGGCATTTCTTTACTCCAAACAACATTAGTATTTAAAACGGAACTCCCTTTAAAATAAACCCGTAACTTTTTTGCCAATGGATCATTAAACGTATCTTTTAATTTCCTAATTCTAAGTTCTTCGGGATGGGTTTTATTAGCCGTCCCAAGACAAGATATAAAAGGAATTTTTTCTTTCGCACAATTAAAAAACAAACTTTTTTTAACTTCGACATCATCACAAGCATCAATTACAAACGTAAATTGTTTTAAAAATTCACTTGTAATATCTTCTTTCTTAATTTGTTTTAAAATAGTTTCCACTTCTACTTTCGGATTAATTTCTAAAGCCCGTTTTTTTGAAACACAGGCCTTACTGATACCCAAACTTTCTTGCGTAGCATAAATTTGCCGATTCAAATTACTTTCTTCAAAAACATCAAAATCACAAATCGTTATATGTAAAAAACCACTTCTAACTAACGCTTCAAAGGCATAACCACCTACACCCCCAAGCCCAATTAATAAAATCTTAGCTTGTTCTATTTTGGCCATTTTTTCAGCCCCTAATAATAAAGTAGTTCTTTCATTCATCATAATTCACCCCAATAAAAAAACCAAATGTAAGCAAGTGTGATAAAATCCCGCTCATCAGCAGGTGGGCATCTCATCTATATTTTAGGAGCCTAATTCACTTAATGGATTAGTTTTCAACACCATATAGAGTTCTGATTCCCGTATATCACCATAGTCGGTTTTAAAAACTAACTTACCTTTGGTAATTTAATTTTATCAAATATAATATGGATATTCAAGTCTCTTGACAATTATAACGACAATTTATTTTCAAAATCAATTTCACTTGCTTTAATTTTCAAACTGCTTCTAAGTTCAGATATCCACCGAGCCATTTCTTGAGAAACGCTCATAAAAATAAGTTTTCCAAACGCTTGATAATCTCTTTTAGCAATAAAATCTGTATATATATCATACATAGCCGTTGTAATTAAAATAGGAGGCAAACCTTGCTTAATTAAATTGCGATTCAAAATAATTCGCCCTGTTCTTCCATTACCGTCCGCAAATGGATGAATTCGCTCAAACTCGATATGAAATCTTGCTTCTCGAATGCATATTTCTAACATGCGGTTATTTTTTTCTTCTTGACTAATATTCTTCTCACTAAAAGAAGTATTAACAGATTCCAAAGACTTTTGATAATCATATAAAAGTTGTTCAACAGCCCCTCTAACATTTGTTTTATCAACTGTGGCAAAAGAGGCCCCTTGAATCATATTATTTACTTTTTTAAAACCAACTTCTTGATCTTCTTGATCTTTCGTGACCTCAGCATTAATTTTAATAATTTCAGAGACATTTATATTATCTAATGTTAATGCATATTTAAACGCATCAATATGATTCTTTTTCATTTTTTCAGCTTTAAGTAAAGCTAAACTTCGTTCTCTAGAAAGCCTAAAAAGTGGGATAACATTTCGGTAAGTATCCCTTTCTTGATACTCACCATTTTGAAATACAATAATACCCTTTAAAGGGCCTTCTAAATCGGCAAAATATTTTTGAAAAATTTCTTCAACCCAATTTGAATCGTTTAGATGCTCTTCTTCATTTATAAGTGCCCCAGCATAACAAGCTGAATATACAACAAAAAAATGTAATTGTTTATTAATTTTTTCTTGTTCTTCAATTGATTTTTCAGAAAAAATCGCCGCACTCTCCGGATGATACAAAGCATTAAATTCTTTATTATATTCTTCGAATTCATTAAAGGCTTTCTCACATGAAAGGCTTGTATGTGAAAAACTTTCTGCATAATTTTTTATTTGTTTATCATAAAACTTCTTCGGTAGTTTAAATTCGCCAAAAATTATTTCTTGCTCCATACTATCACCAAGATTATCATACCATAAAACAATCAAAAAAACTAGCCTAGGCTAGTTTTGACGTTTCTAAAACAGTTTTCGATTCTAAAGGTATAGTCCAACAACCACTTACATCACAGTTAGATGAGTATGGTGGTGGATCTGGCATATCCATGTGAACTATCATTGGAATTTTAAAAGCTCCACCGAAAGCCACACAATTACCTGGTTGCAGCGTTTTTTGTTTTTCAATAACATCACTAGAAATATTTGGTAACATTTCTTCAATATATTTTAAATCTTTTGGATGTGTCATTTTAAAAATCAAGAAATTAGACACTTGGGCAATAACCGTATCACTTATTTCAACAGGCCGTTGTGAAATAATGCCCAAAATAGCGCCATACTTTCTTCCTTCTTTAGCAATTCGATCAAAAATATTATACCCAAGTAAGAAAGTATCATTATCATTTTGAATATAACGATGGGCTTCTTCTAAAATCATGTGAATAGGCATTGAAGCCCGATTTTTTAATCCTTTAGTATATTCAAATAAGATCCGACAAACAATTTTAACAATTACTTTAGCATAAACGTCATCAACATCTTCTAAATTAATATTGATTATCTGGGCTTTTTGATTATTTTTCATCACTAAAGACTTCACAAAATCTTCCGCTGTCACATACCCTTTATTAACAAAATAAGTTCCTACTTTTGTATTTAAAATACTAGATAAACGAACCTTTATCATAATCGCATCATCATATACTTTACTGTTGTTTTGAAATCCTTCACTAATTAAAGTAAACTCTAAAGCTTTTGAAAAGTCTAGCATCGAATAAGAATATATTTCTGGTTCTTTAGTTTCTTCTAAAGTATCATCAACATGTTTTAAAATATAATCAGTAATTAAAACCGATTCTCCAAAATTACCATTGGAATCAATTTCAAAACATTCCGAAAAACTTCTTGAATAACCAAGGCCTGCAATTCTAGAATCAAAATTAAAGTCATCAGTATGACAAACTTCAATAATAGTAAATATTTCGTTTTTCTTATGCGCGGTTGTTTGATTACTAAACAAGATAGCCAACAAAGCTTTAGCAATCAAATGGTTTTTATAACGTATACTTTCCTCATTATTTTGACTAAATATTTTAGCCAACCGAATTGTTCGTTCAATAATCGGTAATTGACTATGGCTACTAGCTTGTAAAAGCAAAGCCATATCATCTAATTTTAATAAACTAACTGGTATTTCTAACGGAAAATCATCTTGATCATGCATATTAGAAGTAATAAACTTATAAGCATATTTTGGATTATAATTATTAATCCCTTTTAAAGCGTTTTTATATTCCCCATAAGCATCAAAAAGAAAAAGATTAGCGTTTTCATTTACAATACTTTTATCCATAAAAACATTTTGAATAATTCTTGATATACCATGCGTTTTACCAGCTCCAGAGTTACCACATATAAAGAAATGATTCGAGAAAAAAGAATTAATTTTAGGATAAACCGTATAATTTTTATAAATGGCACTATGACCTAGTTCAAAAGACTTTTCCGTTTTTGAACCAATCAACTCTTTTAATTCACTTTCATTAATAATTCTAATATGACTAGAAAGTAAAGGCTTACGAATAACCCCGTTAACATAACGACCATTAACATATTCACCTAAAAAACGAATTTTAATAACTTCCGGATTAATTTCCGCAATCTCCCCTAGGATCCTTTGATTTGGCGCTTCAAAAATAACATGAATGTTCATGAAATCCATCGTTTCGTTATTTTTCAAAGTATTTTCAATATGCGCAACACTTTCACTAATAAAAATAATTCTTCCAAACATAGTCTAACCTCTATTCTAAAAAATATTATATCAAAAAAATCCTTATCATTCAACCAGATAAGGATCCAAAGCAGGATAAACGCATGAAAAATTTTTAAATTAGTCTATGCTTGATTTTCGAGCATAGACTTTATTTGTGATGTATTAA
>CALVLG010000036.1 GCA_944336815.1 uncultured Bacilli bacterium
AGGACTTTTTTTATTGTCAATTTTTTTTTATTTTTTATAATAGTCCGTACGCGGGAGTGAGAAAAATGAATAAAGTAAATAAGATATTATATGATTATATTATAAAAAAACATCCTTCAAATGAATTTGAAGAAGTCGAAAACTTAAAAAAGATTTTACTATGTGAACGAGCTGTAAGCACAATTGAAAATTTTAGAACCATTATTAAATTAATGGATAATTCGGGATTATCTGAAGAACAACAGGGAAAGATATATTTAATGATTTTAAAAGAAAACTATCAAATAATATGTGATCCCCTTACAATGTTTAATACCGAACAGTTAAAAACAAAGTTAGAGCCTTTAGGTGTCAACCATATTAAATTTGATTGTCAAGGTAATTTTACTTCTATTTTAGCCGATAATGCCAATGTTGAAATCACTAAAATTGTTCTGCAAAAAAGTATTCAAGAATATGCCGATGAATTAGAAGAAACGAAACATAATTACGAAAAACTTTTTCAATTATTTGCTAATCCAAGCACTGAAATATCTTCTTTATTAGAAGTTTTAAATGCTTTTGAATTTCCTAAAAGAGTGAACAAAGCCCTTTTATGCTTATATGCAAGTAAAATTCCGCATAAAAAAGATGATTCTACTCCAATTATTAAACAAGAAGTATTATCAGTCGACACGATAGCAAAGCCATCTAAAAGAGAATTAAAAGCCAAGTTAAAAGAATATTATGATGAAGATAATTTATCTAACTTATTTAATTATCGCCATTATGATAAACTAATTTTCCTTTTACAACAATTAAACTATCCTGAAAAACATATTGAATATATCATGGCTAATATTGCCAGAAGTCATGCCGAAAATTTTTATTACTATCAATATGTATATCAAAAATTTTGTGATTTATATCCTAATTCTCATTTAATAAAAGAAGTAAACGAAATTATTTGTAATATGTTTATTGTTAATGATGAAGATTATGTTTTTTATAAAGAATATTTACTAGAAATACTAACCAAAATGGCAGGAGACATTCAGTATTCATATTCATTTGATATAAAAAAAGTATATAAGCGTCAAGGATAATTGCAGTTTAAAAATGCATTTGGTATACTTAACATAAGAAAGAAAGTGAAAGTAATGGAAAAAAAAGTTATTTTAACGGGAATTAGACCAACAGGTAATATTCATCTTGGCCACCTTTTTGGTGCGGTTGGTAACTGGGTTAAACTTCAAAATGATTATGATTTCTATTTAGAAATAGCTGACGTTCAAGCCTTAACGGATAATTTCCATAATCCCGAAAAAGTTAATAAAAACGTTTATGAATTAGCTAGCGATTTGCTTTCAATTGGCATCGACCCTAAAAAAGTTCATCTTTTTGTTCAATCAAGTATACCTGAAATAGCTGAATTAACGGTATTCTATTCTAATTTAGTCACCATGGCGCGGCTATATCGTAATCCAACCGTTAAAACCGAAATAGCTCAAAAAAAGGCTTTGTTTGGTAATGAAGGGGAAAGTGTAACTTATGGCTTTGTTGGCTACCCTGTTAGCCAAGCCGCTGATATAACAGCATTTAAAGGTAAATATATTCCAGTAGGCGAAGACCAACTTCCCCTTATTGAACAATGTCGAGAAATCGTTCGAAAATTTAATTCTATTTATGGGGATGTTTTAGAGGAACCAGAACCGTTATTAACAACAACCCCAAGAATTAAAGGCTTAGATGGCAACGAAAAAATGGGCAAAAGTTTAGGCAATGCTATTTTCTTAGTTGACGACGAAGAACTTGTTTCCAAAAAAATTATGGGCGCGGTTACAGATCCTCAAAAAATAAAAAAAGACGATCCAGCTAATCCAGATGTTTGCATGGTCTATTACTACCATAAATTAGTAAATAAAGAAAATACTGCCACCATTTGTCAAGAATGTCAAAAAGGTGCCAGGGGATGCGTTGCTTGTAAAAAAGAACTTATTAACAAAATGAATGAATTTTTAAAAGATTTCCGGCTCAAAAAAGAATATTATAATAACAATCGTGACGAAGTCATGGCTATATTAAAAAACGGCACAGAAGAAGCTCGTAAAGCAGCCAAAGAAACAATTACTGAAGTGAAAAAAGCAATGAAAATAAATTATTTTTAGAAGGTGATATTGTGAATATTAGAGGAAATTTGTGGATTATTCCTGATGAAAACCAATTAAATTGTCCTGTTTATCACGAGGAAATTATTAAAGGCCTTTCTCATACAGATGGAATTATGGAATTTATTCGAAAAAATAAATTACCAATCCCGTTATCAAGTATCGATTCACGTAGTGGGCCATCAAAAATGGCTGAACTTGGCCACATGGTTGTAAAAACGGAAGATAACAGTGGCATGCTAATTTTTTATATCCCTGCCAAAATAACGCAAAATCAGTGGGATTGGTTTTTAGATAATCGTTTAATGTTTGGAAAATATCAATATATTGGCGCTTTTTCTTATGCGGCTGAATGGTATCAGTTACATGGTTTAAATGAAATAAAAGAAGATCTACGCCATAAAATCACTCGTGTTCAAAAAGGTTTATAATAAAAAAAGTTACCCATTTAAGTGGATAACTTTTTTTCGATGAAAGAAACAATTTCATAAATCACAAACGAAAGAATAATTAAGACAAGTATTCCAGCCATAACCAAATCCAAATTAAATACTTGTGTACCATAAATGATTAAATAACCGATTCCTTTCTTACTTACTAAAAACTCGCCCATAATAACACCAATCAAAGTCATAGAAATATTAATTTTTAATGATGAAATAATTGTTCTTTTTGATTCTGGTAAAATTAAATACCATAAAATTTGCTTTTTAGTTGCCCCAAAAGATTTTAATAATTTCGTTTTTGTTTCACTCACACCCAAAAAGCCATTATAAATATTCATTATGCTAATAATTAAATTTATTAAAAGAGCCATGACGATTATTGATTTAGTATTAGCTCCGGACCAAATAATAATAATTGGTCCAAGGGCAACTTTAGGAAGACTATTAATCATTGTCAAAAAAGGTTCCGTAATCTTAGCTAAAATAGGTATTTCATATAATAAGATTGCCAAAATTAAGCCAAGGGAAATTCCAATTAGAAAAGCAAGAACCGTTTCATATAAAGTCGTAAAAATATGTTTCCATAATTCACCCGTCGTAGTAAGTTGCCATAATGTCTCAATGATTCGCCCGGGACTCGAAAAAATAAAGGCATCAATTATTTTGTGGCACGCTAGATATTCCCAAATTCCAAAAAAACAAACAACTATTAAAATTTGACTAAAAAGAATTATGTACTTTTGCTTCTTCTTCCGGCTTATAAACGCTTTAGCTTCCTTAGACATTGACATCTAAATCCTTCCATATTTTATTATAATATTCTTTAAACTCCTTTGCTTTACGATTATCAATCGGTGTTTGTTTATTTGTTAAAGAAATATTATATATATTTTTAACATAGCATGGCCTCTTTGCTAAAACAACAATTCGATCGGACATCGAAATCGCCTCTGCAATATCGTGAGTTACCATAATCGTCGTAATTCCTTCTTTTTTAATAATTTTATATACATCATCACTAACAGCAAGCCGTGATTGATAATCAAGCGCACTAAAAGGCTCATCAAGTAAGAGAATATCTGGCTTAATCGCTAAAGTACGAATAAGGGCAACTCTTTGTCTCATCCCGCCTGATAATTCATCAGGCTTCTTTTCCATAAACTCCGCCAGATTGTATTTCCTAAATAAATTCTTAACATATTCCCGCATTTCCAAAGTATCTTTATGTTGAATTTTTAAACCTATCAAAGCATTTTCATAAATAGTAAGCCATGGAAATAAAGCATCATTTTGAAGCATATATCCTATCACGGGTTTTTCTTTGGCAAAGTGAAAAAAACCAGAAGTAGCCTTATCAATACCAGCTAAAATACTTAAAAGCGAAGATTTACCACAGCCACTTGAGCCAACAATACTTAAAATTTCCCCATTAAAAACTTTTAGAGTTATATCCTTAATTGCTGAAATTTCTCCTTTTTCAGTAAAATAATTTTTTCCTAAATGGTCAATATCTAATAAACTATTCATTAGTTAAATTAACGATTAAATCAGCATAAGGCACTTTTTCTGGTAATAAATCATTTTCAATCATCAAATTTTGTAAATTATCAAAATAATTTTCGGGAATATAAATAGATTCTAGCCATGAATCACTTTCTTTATATCTTTTTATAATCGTTGTTAAATCGTCAATATCAGTATCTAAAAATTGCTTTTGAATAACATTAGCAATTACTTCGGCCTCGTTTTCTAAACTAAATTTTATACCTTTATTAATTGCTCTGGCAAATTTTTCAAGTACTTCACGATTATTTTCTAAAAAACTTTTCTTAGTATAAAAGGCTGTATATGGCATTTCCCCAGATAATTCCCCAATGGACGCAACTACGTAGCCATAACCTTCTTTTTCAAGCATGGTAGCGTTTGGTTCAAACAAATTAACATAATCGCCAGTCCCACCAATATAAGCTCCAGATAAAGAAGCAAAATCAATTGCATAATTAATATTTATGTTTTCTTCTTTAATTCCAGCCTTTTTTAAAGCGTTTAAGAAATTTAAAGCAGGCATTCCGCCTTTTCGGCCGACCAAAATTTCTTTTCCTTCTAAATCTTGCCATTCAAAATCTTTTTCTTTGCTGATAATAAATTGGCCATCTCTTTTTGTTAGTCCCGCAAAAGTAATTAAATAATCATCACTACCACCATCGTATACATAAATAGCGCTTTCCGTGCCGGCTAAGCCAATTTGTACATCACCAGATAAAACAGCCGCGGCAACTTTATCGGCTCCTGGGGTTAAAATAACTTCTAACGAAATTCCCTCTTCTTTAAAGTAACCATTTTCTATTGCCACATAAAGTGGAGCATAAAAAGGGCTATGCGTTACTTCAGCTAGAACAATCTTACTAGGGTCTTCACTGTTGCTTGAATTATTACTAAAAATAGCCCAACTAATAAACCCAACCAAAATAATTCCAATAAAGCCAATTAAAATTCCATATTTTTTCAAAACAATTCCTCCTTTTTGTTTCCATGGTAGTGTATGAAATATCCAAAAAATTGTTATTTACATTTGCCCACCAAACAATGTAAAGAAAGAAAAATGGTTGACACAAAATAGACACACAGAAGACAATTGTTAACGTTAAAAGTAACAAAAACGCGATAAATAAAGGCCAAAACCTGTCAACCCCTTTTTTTGAAAAAGTGGTTTACAAAGAACTTTGAATTTGCTATAATTATTCCAGAATAAAGGGAGTGTGACTAAAGTCATGACAGTAAATACAGAATTATTATTAGATAAATTATATAATTTACGTGGCTCTGATAGTGATATTTTAAAAGAAATGGATCGTCAAAAGACTAAAGCCGAACAAACTAGAGATAGAACTACCGAAGAAAAAGCTAAACTTCAAAATGACATTGCCAATTTAAAACAACAACGCGAAGAATTAGAAGATCAAGGTGAAAAATTTAAAGAAGTTTTGCAAGATATTCATCGGGAAGACTACGCTACTGTTTTAGATCGTTTACGGATTGATTTTGACCCTAAAAATTTGTTAGAAAAATTAGAAAAAAATCTTCCTCGAACAATTGAAACAGTTGAAAGAGACACTAAGAAAGCTGAAGATGAACTTGTTAAAGTTGAAGATGAAATGAATACAGCTATCACAACTATTGAAGAAATTGGGATTAGAAAAGATGCGGCTTTAGCTAACCAAGAAAAATTAAATGAATATTTTGAATTAGCTTTAGAAGGACATATAAACATCACAAGAGATTCAATCACTGATTTATTACAAGATTTTGGCTTTAATGAAGCTGAACAAAGAGAAACAGCAAAGATTTTGATGTTCCCAGAAGATGCCTTATTTGCTTATGATGCCAAAGTTAAAGCTAAAGATAAAGCTGGTAAATCAATTTCAGAAGTCATTCAAGAAGCTAAAACAATGAGTCCTGAACCTGATGAACGAAAAGAAGAAAATACTCCAATATATTCATTTGAAAATGAAAGTTCCAAAGAAAATGCAGCTTATCAAGAAACTGACAACAAAATAAAAGCAATTGAAACATTAAAAGATTGTGGTATTGATTATCTAGATTTTACTAGTGAAGAAATGGACCAATTGATTGCTAATTTTGATGAACAAACAGTTCGTGATAATATTGAACTTATGAAAAGTAAAAATATTAATTTAGATATTTTTATTCATCGTGTAAGTATGTTATATGATCAAGAATTAAGAAGAAAAGTAGAACTTTTATTAAGTATTGGTAAAGAAACATTAGATCTATACTTAAATCCAAGTGTATTCACTAAATATACAAGCAACCAATTAGAACGAGTTATTTCCGTGATCGCGGCAAATGGATTAGATCCTAAAGAAGTACCGCTAATCGCGTATTAAGGAGAGATATAATGGAAAACGCAATGAAATTAATAAAAGGTAACGAAGAACTTACTCCAACTCAAAAAGTTATAATCTGCATCAATGGAACAATTGGTAAAGATACTTTTGATGTTGTGTCATTCTGTGAAGAAAAAGGAATAGATACAACAAATGATTTAGCCGTTGCCAGATTATTTCAAGTTGAAGATTATCTTGAAGCAGCATATAATGACGCTTTAAGTAATGGGGATAGTGCTGAAGCATTAAAAGATCCTAGTCATTTATATGTTGTTGCCAACCGCTTTGCTAGAGAAAGAGAACTTAACAAAGGAGGTATGAGTTTATGAGATTTTTAGAAAAACTTAACTTCTCAAAAGAAGAAATTGAAAATTTTGAACAAAACACCTCTGATGTAATGCTAGACACTTTAGCAAACACCCGCAAATTAGTTTTAGCTAATGGGGAATACCTTCTTGATTTAGGTGTTACTAATTTTAAAGAAATTTTTACGAATTATTATGAACTTTTCTTATTAGACCATAGTAATTTTGTTAATATCTTTAATAAATATGATCGTGAAGATCTAATTGAAAAATTAGCTAAAAATGTGGCAATTATCGAATATTTATAAACTTGTGTGAGTTGAATTTTACATAAAAATATGCTACGATAAAAACGTAATATAAAACCAATTGTGTACACAAACAAATTATATTACGTTTTTGTGCTTTCTTGGTCAAAGCAAGTAAAGCCTTAGGAATAGTTCTCGCTAGAGAGAAACTATTCTTTTTCTTTGGCATAAAATGTGATATAATTGGACTAGAAAGGACGGATAAACATGAAAATTTTTAATACCTTAACTCATCAAGTGGAAGAATTCATTCCAAATGAAGAAGGTAAAGTAAAAATGTATACATGTGGGCCTACTGTCTATAACTTTGCTCACATTGGTAATTTAAGAACCTACATTTTTGAAGACATCTTAGAAAAAACATTAAGATATTTAGGATATGAGGTTACCCGATGTATGAATATTACTGATGTGGGACATTTATCAAGTGATTCTGATTCTGGCGAAGATAAAATGGTGGCCGGCGCTAAAAAAGAACATAAAAGTGTTTTAGAGATTGCTAAATTTTATACTGAAGCCTTTAAAGAAGATACAGCCAAACTAAACATTAAATGGCCAGAGATCGTTTCCCCAGCTACCGAAAACATTCCAATGTATTTTAAAATGATTGAAAAATTATTAGCCAAAGATTTTGCCTATATAAGTGGTGGTAATGTCTATTTTGATACTTCAAAACTAGATGATTATTATAAATTAACTAATCATAAAATTGATGAAATGGTTGTTGGTGTGCGTGAAGGAGTTTTAGAAGATCAAAATAAACGAAATCAAGCTGACTTTGTTTTGTGGTTTACTAAATCAAAATTTGATAGTCAAGAATTAAAATGGCCTAGTCCTTGGGGCGAAGGCTATCCAGGCTGGCATATTGAATGTTCAGGCATTGCTATTTCTAACTTAGGCGAGTACTTAGATATTCACTGTGGCGGTGTAGATAATATCTTTCCTCATCATACCAACGAAATTGCTCAAAGCGAAGGCTACCTTGGCCATAAATGGTGTAATTATTGGGTTCATGGTGAACACTTAAATGATATAAATGGTAAGATGAGTAAAAGTAAAGGCGAATTTTTAACTATGAGTGTTTTAATAAACAAAGGCTATGACCCTTTAGCTTATCGTTACTTGTGTTTAACTAGCCATTATCGTAAGCAATTAACATTCAGTTATGAAATATTAGATAATGCTACCCAAAGTTATCAAAAACTAAAATCGCGTATTGCTTCTTTAGATAAAAATGGCCCGCTTGAACAAGAAAAGTATGCCAAATACGATCAAGAATTTAAAGAATACATCGCAGATGATTTAAACGTTGCTAATGCTTTAACCCTTTTATATGAAGTTTTAAAAAGCGATCTAAATGACGCGACTAAATATGCCTTAGCTAAAAGTTGGGATCAAGTATTTTCTTTGAATTTAACCGTTCAAAAAGAAATAACCGAAGATTTAGAAAAACATATCTTAGAGCAAATTGCCAAACGTAATGAAGCTAAAGCGAATAAAGATTATGCTTTAGCCGACAAGATACGTGATGATTTACTAAAAGAGCATGTGATTTTAAAAGATACGCGTGAAGGAACAACATACACGATTGAATAAAAAAAATACCTAAAAACAAGAGGTATTTTTTCATTTATCATTTACTTTAATAGCATATTTTGATATGATAAATAAGTAAGAATAGAAAGAATAAAAGAGAGGTTGATCTTTTATGCAAAAAGACGTAATGAACAAAATTAATTTATTAGTAGAAATGTCTGGCACGCCTAATAATTATGACACATTAGAAGAAGAGCTACATTTACTAGAAAAAAAGATTGAAAA
>CALVLG010000037.1 GCA_944336815.1 uncultured Bacilli bacterium
GATTGCAAATCCCTTCTTTACTAAATCTTCAATCACCGCATTTTCATAATCAACATCTCTTAAAATTGTTTCGTCTTTCAAAAAATAATCAATTTCTTTATTAGAATAATTAAATTTCACTTCTGCTTTTATAAAGTCTTCATTAAAATCGAAATAAATTTTAACCTCAGGATTTGGCGTAATTACTAAATCTTTAACACTTGCATCTACTTCTATTTTGTTTTTTACATATCGAATAACGTTATTTTTTAACTTTTCAAAATCTTTCTTATCTACGACAATTTCATTCATCCGCTCATTATAACATTCTTCTAACAAAAACTTTTCTTTATCGTTTAATTCATAAATCGTATTATCATAAAAAACATAAGCAAAGTCACTTGTAAGCGGCCTAATATCTTCTAAATTTCCCAAAGAAAAACGATATGTTTCATTTTCAAAACGCAAGACTGGACTTAAAGGAAATTCTTTTTTTACTAAAACTGTTCTTTCCGGATATTCCATGTTAATGCCCTCAGGAAAATATTTTATAATCTCGGCAAATAAACGTTCTTCTAAATATAAAGAATTACCATTAAACCGATTATAGCTTTCTAAAAATTCTAAAAATTCTAAAAACTTTTTATTTTTTTCGTTAAAATAATGTTTATTTGGATCAAAAGTAAAATTAGTCCCAAACAAAAAAGGTTCACCAGCCCGGTAACTTCTCATAAAACCTGCAAGCTTTCCTAAAAGAGAATACATTTTATCGACACCAATCTTAACTTTTAAAACAACATAATCACGATAATAAGAAGATTCAAATGCTAGATAAGGAAGCAAAGATACTTCTTTTTTAGGCCCGCTAGGAGCTTGTAAAGTCCGATCTAAATAATTCAAAAAAGAAGTTGATTTATTTTTAAGCGTTTCTTTACTAGTCGCTTGAAAAATTTTATCGGAATACAAAAGCAAACAAGCAGCAACATGTTTACAAGAATCAGTTTCTCTAAATTGTGGACAAGTACAAAAAACCGCATATACTTCACTACCGTGTTTATCAACTTGAACCAAATACTTCCGGTAAGTACGCTCAGATTGCACAAAAAACTGCATTTTTAGATTATAAGTAGGCCCACTAGAACCAATATAATCAATATAATTTTCATTGTAATCAAGACCTTTTATATAATCTTGACGTGAAACAAGTTGTAAAATCTTTTGCTTAACTTCATCAATCATTACAAAACTCCTTTCTCTGCTTTCCTATTATAACGCGCGTCACCCCAAAAAGCAAACAAAAGTACTGAATAAAAAAGTGTCAAATTTGACGTCTAATAATATAATTTTACATTTCTTGTGTTGATTATTTCCGTAAAGAATTATACAATGATAATGTAAAACTAGGAGGTGCATATATGAAAAGTAAATGTAAAATTTTATTGATCATCGCATCATTAGCTTTAACATTAAGTTTAATGAGCAATACGTACTCTCGTTATGTCGCTAATACTACAGGTAATGTTGATATTGCCTTTGCTAATTGGCAAATTCTTGTAAATGATAACGACATTTTAGCGCAAAATACTTCAAGCATTGAAATAACACCTACTATTTTAGAAAACAAAAATATAAAAGAAAATACCATTGCTCCTTCAAGTGAAGGATACTTTGATATAGAAATTGATCCAAGTAATGTTGGTGTATCATTTAACTATCAAATTAATTTGGCTGTCTTAAACGAAAATATTCCTGATTTATTAATAACTAAATATGCTATTTTAGATGAAACATACACTGAAACAGATGAAATAGTTTATCAAGACCTCAATGATAATGTTATTAAAGAAGAATTAGCTTATCAAGAAAATACAACTTTTAAACCATTTACTGTTCGAATCTATTTTGAATGGTTTGACGAAGATAATGAAACAATGACTGATGAAATGGATAGTGAAGTTGGTCATGATGCCGCTTTAAATAACACTACTTTACAAATTGAAGCAACAATCAAATTTGAACAAAGCTTCACAAGCCAAATTTAATAAGACCTTCGGATATTTAATATAAAGAGCTCTAATTGCTCCCTCATAAAAAAGCCTAAAAAAGGCTTTTTTTATTATGTTATTTTAGTTAAATTAAATCATACAAATTGATATTAACATTAACACCATTTACTTCTTATAATAAACAAAAAAAAGTATCTGTAACTATTACAGACACTATAAGTTTTCAATTTTTTTAAACAACTGTAGATGAATCTAAATCCATTTTATTTAAAGTAACAACTGGTAAAACACTACAAGAATTTGTTTTTATCTCTCCAAATAACTTCGCTGTTTCCGCATCTTTTACAAAAGCAAAGGCTTTATCAGCACTGTAATCACTATTTACCCAATAACATTTATTTGAAGCTAAATAAGGGAATTTATCACTATTATAAATAAAATAACCATTATAATCTTTACTTTTAGCAATCATCTCATTCATTCTTTCAGTCAAATAAACCTTACCAATAATAACATCTGATAACGTATCTCGTTTTAAATAAGATTTATAAATGTCAAATGAAATAACGGATAACATATCTTCAATTGTTAAAGATCTTGTTTGGACACTCCAATTGCTAGTGGCCTCATTAAGTAAACTTTCATAATTACCATATTCTCCTGTTGGATATGTTCTTAAAATATCTGGAACAAGCGTTACTGTTTCATCTTTCTTTTTATTATCCCGATCGATAACAAACATTCTTAAACAAGTATCACTTATCGTATCACAAGGTTTATTTAAAACCACATCATATAATAACATATCCCCAAAATTATAACGTAAATCAGGTGCTTCATCAGATTCAATATATTGTTCAGCTTTTAAGCTGATTACAATTTGAATAGTCTTTTTTGGCACATAATTTGGATCTTCACTTTTTTTAGCTAACTCTTCTTGTTCAAAAGTATATGCTCTGTTACCCCATAAACTATCTAAATCATCTCTTAATGAATCAAGCGGCCAAGAAATTGAAACCGAAAATTTACTTTCCCCATCTTTAGCTTTAACATAACGATCTTTCAAAGCAATATTGACATGAAACGGAAAAGAATGTGATAAGACATCATCTAGATTTTGATTTTCAACATCAACGTTTTCATTAAAAAAACGGGCCGACTGTACTTCATAATTTAAAACAGCATCTGAATCACCCAAATTATGAATTACAATCTCTTCTAAGGATGTTTCCATTCCTGGATAAACATCATCTAGATTAATCACAATTTGATTTGATACCACTTTTGTATCTTGCATAAATTCAATATTCCATGCTTTAATATCTACTTCCGTGGATACGGTACTAATACCACTGTAAGCAAACCAAGCTAAAGTTATGGAAATAAAAGATACTGCGATAAAAAACAAAGATAGTAAATTTAGCTTAACATACGCTTTGTATTTTCGCTTCATATCTCCTCGCCTACTTTCTAGATTTTCTTCTTTCTTCTTCTTTATTTAACAAAGATGTAAGCATTTCTGAACCAATAGCATAAAATACTGGTACGATGACAAATATTACTAACCCAATTGGTGTTCTAATTGTCTTTGATATAAAAGATAAAATTGTTGTTTTATAAATAACTTTACCATATATTTGATCAGAATAAACAATTGGATCTTCAATAATGTTTGCCGTTCCTTGCGTATGGAAAAGTAAATTACCATTTTCATCTTTTTCAATTTCCGTAACTCTATGGGTTACGACTTTATCTTTTACATCACCAGATTTACCAAAATAGCTAATGTCATCACCAACCTTAATATCAGCAGGTTGAACTTCCTTAGAAAATAAAACATCACCTATTTCATAATCTGGCATCATACTTCCTGAGACAACCGTAAACATTCGATAATCAAAGAAAGATAATTTATTATTTGTAAATCTTTGCAAACAAACAACAAGCAAAAACAATATAACAAATAAACCAACAACAACATTCAAAACTGTTTTCACAATTTTTAAAACTTTTTTCATTTTCTCATTTTTCATAATTACAAATTCTTCTGTATCCTTTCTAAGTAATCATCCATAGCTGTTTGGAATTTCTTTTTCACATCATCGCTACCAATAACTTTTGTCTTTTTATTGTTTCTTATTTCTTTAGCGATCAAAGCCAATAAATCTTCTTCACTTATACTTATTCCACTTCTTATTAACAAATCAACCATTTTTTGAACTTCTTCAGTTAAAATAAGTAAAACATAATCAGTCATTTGCTTTTTTTGAACCAGTTTTTTACTATTCATAGAACTAAGCACACTATAATCAATAAAAAAGCTATGGTCTAAAAAGCCTTTTAATAAATCAATGCTATCTTCTAAAACTTTATTTTCTTTAGCATTTTCTTTTGGTTCCGTATCATAAACCCGAATATAATCCCATAATCTTGCAGCAATTCGAAAATTCGGGTTCTTTAACGTAATATTAGTTTTCTTTAAAGGAGGCTTAATCGGTTTAACATGTTCCCTAATTAATTGCTTCATCATTTCACTATGATACCAACTAGAAACATAATCTTTAATTCTTTTTAATCTTTCTTTAACTTGTTTAATTTCTTGAGCCAATTTTTTATCCATTTTTTTATTAGGTAATGACTCAGAAGAAATTACTAACGAAATATCAACCTTTTCTGTTGTTGTTTCACTTTTTCCTTTATATTCCATGCGCTTATTATCAACAATATCTAAATTATCTAATATTTTTTCTTTTTCCCGAATAAATCTTGACATATCTTCAATTAATGTATAAAGGAAACGATTTTCATAAATGTTAAAGGTCTCTTCATTACGCACTTCCAAAATCTTTTTTGGCTCAACAAAATTATCTTCATGAATTTTATTAATATATTGGGTATTTTTAGCTAAATTTTTTACACTTTCAACATTAACTCTTTTAGCCCGTTCAACTTTTACAACTTCTTTTTCTTGAATCAACGTCAATTTTGGGTTACGGACAATTATATCGATGAATGGACAAGCAAACTCCATTTCATCAACCCAGTCAAAAACGAGAAGATCGCTTTGAAATAAAGAACGATATTCTACTTCTGAATTTAACTTTTTAACAAATTTTTGATGTGCCTCTTTAACCTCTTTATTAACTTTTAAAGCACTTCCCATTTTTTAACCTCCTAACTAAATACTCTTTTTCAAGTTTTCAAGATATGATATACATTCAACCATAACACCTTTGCCATATTTTTTATTCAAATAAGAAATAAATGGATCTATTTCATCACGAATAAAGGCAACACTTAATTGGTCAAATTTACGTAATATTTTCTTAGCAATAAAATAATCAATCGCCGCTACTTCGGTTCCCCCACATGCAACATAGACTGCCACAAATGTATTTAATTGTTTCATAATACGATTACCAAAAGCGATTCTAAAATGGGAAATAACATAGTTATCCATTTCTTTAACACCTTGTAATCCTTCTTCACTAATAGGATGTTCTTTAATCGCGTCAGCAAATAATTTATCTAAATAACTAGCATTAATTTGAATAGCTTCTTGTTCCCGACATTTAAAAGGATCAACTTTAGTATTAATATCTAAAGGCATTGCCCGGTCATATACTTTATCGGTAACCATGAATGTTGAGTCATCGTTGTTGATCGTACCGATATACCAAATATTACCAGGTATTTTAATTCGGCCATTTTTAATTTTCTTTGGGTCATTTGGCCAACCACTAGAAACTAAATCAATAATCCATTCATCACGATTTGGCATTTCAAGTGTTGATAGAAAATCAGCAAAATAATATTCAACCCGCGCTAAGTTCATTTCATCTAATATGATTGTATGAACATCATCATCAAACGTTGCCCGATAAATTTCACCTAACGCTTTTGTTTCATTAAATTTCTTGGTAAATTCATTAAAATAACCAAGGAAGTCAGATTTATCACGCCAAGAAGGTTCAACGGCCGCAACGCAAGAATCATTACTAACAAATTTTCCCCATGCATAAGCAAGTGATGTCTTTCCAGTACCAGAAATACCTTGTAAAATAATTAACTTACCACAAGCTAGACCAGCAAAGAAAGGCCGTAAAATAGTTTCATCATAATAAAGTTTTAATTTACTAGCCGCAAAACAACGAAAATCATCAGTAAGTTCTTCTAAAGTAAAACCATTTTCATAAGTTTTTAAATGGTATCCTTGCATCTCTTTATCAATATCCACAAGTTTTGGGAAACGAATACTTGGATCACCTTGTTCTTCAGGTACTTCTCCTTCTTCATTCGTTTGTCCTTCCTCTGTCTGTTCATTAGGATTAATGCCTAATTGTGATACTTTCATGGCCATTAATTCATCTTTTTCTTTCATAAGTTTACGAACTTGTTCATTTAATGAACCAATTTCTTCTAAAAGTTCTTCCTTATTCAAATCGTTTTTAGCTCGGCGAATAAATTTCTTAACAATAAAGAAAATAAGTAACCCTAATAAAGCTAATACAGCAAGTAAAAAGATGACTGCAACAACGACCATCAACCATTCGGCCCCATTGAATGCACCTTTATAACTATCAATGACTTTGGTATATTCCGAAATATTAAACATTTTAATGATTCCGTTAAACAAACCTTGAAAAATCATCACAAAGCCATCAAAGAAAACAGAAATAAATTCATAGAAAAATCGTAAAAAG
Source organism: uncultured Bacilli bacterium (assembly GCA_944336815.1). Taxonomy (GTDB): domain Bacteria; phylum Bacillota_I; class Bacilli_A; order RF39; family UBA660; genus Ventrenecus. The sequence goes on from CALVLG010000037.1 coordinate 6,689, forward strand.
GTATTCATTATTCTCCTCCATTCTGGCTAATTTTTGTAGCTACATTATCAAAAATAACTTTCTTTTTTAAATCTTTTGGTAATTTCTTAATTATTTTACTTTTTTCTTTCGGTTCATTAACAATAATATATTTCATTAAATAAAAGAATTTTAAATCTTTTTCTTTAATATCATCATCACTTTCTAAGGCTAAGGCAAAAGAAAAGCCTTCCTTAATTAAATTTTTAATAAGTGTTTTATTACCATCAATTTCTGGATATTTGAGTAAAATGGATGTTGAATATTTAACATATTCATCATTTAAAACATTAATTAATTGTTTAAATTTAACTTCTTTTGTATACAAACTTTCAGGAATGTATAAAAGATACTCTTTACTAAAATCACTATCTAGCATTTCTTTTGCTAAATCAGTAATAAGCATGTTAGCTAGCACAAAAGCCTTATCTTCCGCAACTACTCCTTCTTGATAAGTTTTATCAACAATATAATGGCTATAAATTTTACTGAAATTAAGATTATGAGCTAGATCAACTCCATAAATTTTTTGCTCTTTTACTTTCGTATATTTAATTTTAAAAGTATTTGTTTCTAACTTATCAAAAATATATTCCCGAATATCTTCATAAATTTGATTAATTTTAATAATATCCATGGCTAATTTTAAAGCCTCGTTTTCAGATACATAATCACTTTTAAAAGTTGTATATATTTTCTTTTTTAAATTTTCTTTTCTGGTCCGCATTTCTTTACCATTATTTGTTTTTTCAATAAATGGCAAAGTCATAAAGATTTTGGTAAATTTATCTACTTTACTAGCAAACTTAGCATCTTTACCTTGATAATTTTTCTGTAAATATTTTCCCGTATCTTCCATTAATTTTTCTAATTTAGGGACCATTGTTTTAGCATCATAAGAAACATTCACATTTCCACAATAATTGTAATACTTACCATCAATATAAATCTTCATAAAATAATCTTTAATTGTTGGTTCGTTTGTTTTATAAGCCTCATTCAAATTTAAAACTTTAACAATTTCTTCTAATTCTTCTTCTTTTAACATCATAATTTTTTCAATGATATTTTTGCATTTTTTCTTTTTCTTTCCTATAAGTTCTAACCGAACCTGCATTTCTTCCGAAAGTTCTTTTTCTTCTTTTTTCTCTTCTTTTTTTACTATTTTCTTTGGTGGTGTTTCTTCTTCATCTGGTTCTTCTAAAACTTTTTTCTCTTTTAAATCATTTTTTAAATCATCTTCGGATACACTAACCATTCGAAAATAGATTGTTTTATCTAAATCATCATTAGGTGCCTGTTCTAATATTTCTTTAGCCTCCGTCGTTAATGTGTCTGGTTCTTCTTCTTTTAAAGTATCCTCAAGTTTATTTACTAACACATCATCATGTAAAACAATTGGCTCTTTTGGTTCTAGTGTTTGCTTAACTTCTGCTGTATCACTTTTTTCTAATTTTTCTTTAATAATATTAACAACTTTTAACAAAAACTCTTTTACCTTCATATTCTTCCCTCTTCTAAACATTGAACTAATTAAATATAACGTAATTACGAGTGCAAGTAAAACAAATGGATTAAATAAGGTACTTCTTATAATGCCAAACCCTGGCAAGACTTTAACCACTTTTCCAACAACTTGTTCTTTTGTAATTGGATCATCCTTGCTATTATTCGCGTCACCTTGCGTTATATAGGTTTCGCTGTAGGCTTCCTTCACGCGGTGAGTAATAAACTCGCCATCTTCTTTATATGTAATCACGTCATCAACTTTTATCTCTGGCACATTTTTAACTAAGATCATATCCCCAGCTTTTATTGTTGGACTCATACTTCCCGTTTGAACTTCAAACATTGAATAACCAAAAAAACTAGAATAATCATTTCCTAAAACATGAATTTGAATATTGTTATAAATTGAAATCAACAAAAAAATGCCAAATATTCCAATCAGTAGATTTAGGAAAATGTTTATGACCCGTTGCCAAAGTGCGTTTTTATCCCTAGTCACACCATCACATCCATTTTATTACTCTACTCTATAAAAAATTTTACCATATTCGACATTTTTTTACAACCTACAAACGATTATATGTCTATATTTTTTTTGCAATAAACTTTGTTGCCAATTTATTCCAAAATATAATATAATAAATACAGAAAGAAAGTGAAGCAGATGCTATTAAATATAATGAGTGACTTTAATAATTTT
>CALVLG010000038.1 GCA_944336815.1 uncultured Bacilli bacterium
TCATTATCCGCGGTTATTAAGCCTTCACTTATTAAGGTTTTGACATCCATAACCGTTCTATTTGTTTCACTTGCATAACTTATTGCTTTACTTTCTACTTCGGCAACTTTTGATTCATAAATACTTTCATTGACGTTTCTTCTAACACCATTATAAACAGGCACAGCTATTAATAATAAAATACTTATAATTACTAACGCAGCCATTAATTCAACTAACGTAAAACCTTTTTTCACACTCTCACATCCTAATTTTATTATAACAGCTTTTTTAGAAAGTGAGGCAAAAAGATTAAGAATATGTCAATGAATTGTAAAAAAAGACCTTAGTTGGTCTTTAATTATTTGTTTTTAAAAATTCTAATGTTTTACGCATTTTAGAATCGTATTTTAAAACTTCCATACTACCAAAAGCTTTTAAAAGTTCATCTTTTGAAATACCATAATTTTTAGCCATTTCTTCAGCATCTTTGTTAGCTTCTTCATCAGTCACTTCTATTTTTTCAGCTTCTGCAACGGCTTCTAATAAGTAACGATATTTAATTCTTTTAATTGCTTCTGGTTCCATGTTTTTATGAACATCTTCCATAGTAAGTTTACTAAATTCTAAATATTGTTCCATTTTTAAACCTTGCATTTGAAGTTGATTTTCAAATTGGTGAAGCATACGATGAACTTCATCATCAATAATTTCGGTGCTTAAATCAACTTTCATGTTTTCCGCTGCTTTATTTAATACTTCTTCAATGAAGCGATCATCGATTTCTCTTTGTTTACGTTCTTTAATAACTTTTTCTACTTCTTTAGCTAGTTCAGAAGCATTTGTTACTTTATCATAGCCTAAATCTTTAAAGAAATTGTCATCAATATCTGGTAAAACACGCGTTTTAATTTCTCTTAAAGTTACATGGAAAGTAACTTTTTTACCAGCAAGATCTTTAACGTAATCTTTTGGGAAAGCAAGCTCTAAATCTTTTTCATCGCCCACTTTCATCTTTAAAACGCCTTCTTCAAAGCCAGGAATAAAAGTGTGTGAACCAATTTCTAATGGATAGTTTTCACCACTGCCACCTTCTAATTCTTTGCCATCAACGTAGCCTTTGAAATCAATAACAGCTGTGTCACCATCTTCTACTTCACCGTCTTCTTTAACTCTAATTTCCGCAAATTGTTCTCTTAAATGTTCAATCTCGTCATCTATTTCTTTTTGATCGACACTAACTTTATCTTTTTTGATTTTTAAATTTTTATATTCACCTAATTTTACTTCTGGTTTACCAACAATGGTAATTGTAAAAGTAACAGAGTCTTTATCAATTGCTGGAATATCAATTTTTGGTTCAACTACTGGTTCTACTTTACTCTTATCAAGGGCTTTTTTGTAAGCGTCATTTAAACAACTATCGACAGCTTCCATATATAATGATTCAAGGCCAAATTTTTCTAAATAGATATTTTTAGGAACAGAACCTTTTCTAAAACCATCAACTTTCACTTCTTTTACTTTCTTTTTAAATGCTTTATCTAAGGCTTTTTGCCATTCTTCACCTTCAATTTTAATTGTAATTTTTTCTTCGTTTTTTGCCATTTTATAATAGCTCCTTTCATTCATGCTTTATTATAACGTGTTCAACTAATAATTGCAAACGGTTTTATAGTTTTTTAGCCATTTCATCGTAAATCTTATATAAATATTGGACATTATTTTCTAAAAAGAAATAATGTAAGATATAAAAGATTAGAAAAACAAGCAAGATAAAAAAGATTGGTAGGAAGATATATGATACCATTCCTAAGGCGAGAAAAACTAAGGCAAAGATAGCAAAAAATAAGGTTACTAGTAAGTGGATTAGTCTTTCATGTTGAAAAAAACTTATTTTAACGCGAAATTCTTCAAGATCTTTTGAAGTTACATGACTAGTTTTCTTCGCTTCCATTTCCCGAACATAATTCATTAGATATTTTTTCATTTTTTTCCTCTTTTCTTTTTATTCTACTAATACCGAAAGACAGGCCTAAACTAATTAGAATAATAAGCCATACTTCTTTACTTATTTCATTAATTATATAATTTATAAAAGGACTTAATAATGATACTTCCTCCATTAAAAATTCTTTGACAACGGTTCCCAAAATAATTTCGCCAAGAATAAAGAATAAGGCGTAGATAAAGAAAAAGGTTTTAAAATATTTAACTCTCATTCCTTTATTAATAAGCCATAGAAGAAACAAAAGAATACTTGTTATTAAAAGGCCAATAAGTAAAAAAGGGATACTGGTTATTAAACGAATACTATTAAAAAAATCGGCTAAAGTAAAATTGTTTATTAAAACGACTTTAGAAAAAGGAACGTCTGCTAATAGTTCTTTGGCTGATGGAAAAAAATAAGCGACATCACTAGCGTGTTCTTTAGCTAAAGCCATGATTTTATCCTCTTCTTCTGGAGTTAAAGTTAGGCCAACATTTGTTAAAGCCGTTTCGATAATAGGCATATTTTCCGTAACTAAATTTAGAACTTCTTTATCAGTTATAACTTTTTCATCAGTTTCATATATAAGGTATGATAAAACACTGGCGGCATACTTACCAACGAAATCTTTAGTTGCCTCACTATTTAAGACACTTTTAATTGTATCTTTGGGAATTTCAATTTCAATAAAGTAATCTTCAACTTGGCTAATTAATTCTTCCCCTATAATAGTTGCTTCATCAGCAATAAAAGAAAAGTCGGCGCCTTTGATATAAGAAACGATTTTGTCTTCACGTAAGTTTATTTTTAACAACACACACAAAGTTAAGCTAATGCTAGCTAATAAACTTAAAATAAAAAGAACAAAAGAAACGATTTTTTTACCCATAATTATACCTCATATAAATTATACCTTCTTTTTTTCTTCTTGGCAATTTGCTATTTTAAATCATTAAATTAATTTGCGCATATAAAAACCTCATTTCTATTTTAATCTAGAAACAAGGTTAATATTATTTTGCGTTTTTATTTTCTTTTGGTATATTTTACATCACTTAAATATTTGTTTAAAGCAACTAGGGCAAGTAAAGTAGATACTATAACTCCTAATGTTGCTTGGTAAGCAATGGTTACACCTAAAGAAATATCACATGTACTAATTTGGAAGACATTTTCGATTAAACCAAATACAATTAAGAAACCTAAAACGCCGGCACCTATTGCAAATGGAAGAGCTCTTAAAAAAGCTGAACCAACGCTTAAATTTCTTTTAACCGCTTTAGAGCCTGTTTTTAAAACAATAACGGTATTTAAAAGAGTTGGAATTAAACAGCACATTGCTCCACCAATATAGTTTGGAATGGCATCTTCCGTATTTACCCCAACTAAAGCTGTTAGAATACTACCTAAAATAAAACCAACAACTATACCGGGAATTAACAATTTGAATTTTTCTTTTCCTTTCATAAACTCTCCTACAATTCTTTAAAAACTGGTTTACCGGTATAAACAACCGTTTTTTCTTCGCCTTTCATAACCCGTAAAGCACCTGCTGCTAAGGCTTCTAATTCAAACTCACCTGGCATTACAACAACAGGGGCTAATTTTGAAATATATTTTTTTATTTTACGGTCAACATAAGAATCGTTTGAAATGCCGCCCGTTAAAATAATGGCACTACAATTGCATTTTAAAGCCACATACATTGCGCCTACTTGTTTAGCAATTTGATAAACCATTGCATCTACAATTGTTTGAGCTTTTTGATCACCTTTTTTGACACGAGCTAAAATTTCTCTTATGTCATTTGTGCCAAGCCAAGCCATTAAACCGCCATTTTTACCAATTAAACCATATATTTCTTTTTCGGTATATTTGTTGCTAAAGCAAAGTTTGGCTAAGGCTTTGGCTGGAACGAAGCCACTTCTTGTTGGCGCCATTGGACCATCACCATTAACAATATCATTTGAATCAATCATTTTGCCATGATTATGAGCTGTAATTGAAATACCGCCGCCTAAATGACATATAATTAAGTTCAAGTCTTTGTATTTTTTGCCAATTTTTTTAGCATAACGAATACCAATTTCTTTTTGATTTAAAGCATGAATTCGGCTTTCACGATAAATTTCTGGAATACCAGTAATTCTAGCTTCCGTGATAAACTCATCAACATCTGGCGGATTAACGCAGAAAGAAGGTTTATCATACTTTTGGCCAAGTTCATAGGCAATTGTAATTCCTAAGGCTGATGGATGTTTTACGGTATACATCATTTTGGCATGTTTATACATAATGGGGTTTATTTCATAAGTTCCCCCAGCGCATGAAACAAGGCCACCACCACGACCAGCAAAAGCATCAATAGATTCCATAGGAATTTTTTTAGCTTGTAAAACTTTAATAATAACATCTTCCCGAAAATCTTTTTGGTCAGCGATTTCTTTAAATGGCGCTAGTTCTTCAACGCTATGGGAAATACTTTCTCGTAAAACACATTTTTCGTTATCAAAAATGCCTATTTTAGTACTAGTTGAGCCAGGGTTTATCGAAAGAATTCTAATGACGTCTTTTTTCATTTTTGTTTTTCTCCTGCCCGAACGACCGAAAAGACAATATTTCCGACTAATTCGTCTACTGGAGCTCCTCTTGAACAATCACTACAAATTTTTCTAAAACCTTGGAGTAAAGGTCCGTAAGCACTTGAATGACCAAATTGTTGAACTAATTTAACCCCAATATTACCCGCATTCAAGTCAGGGAAAATTAAAATATTGGCCTTTCCAGCTACTTCACTTTCTCTTTTAACTTTTTTAGCAGCAACTTCTGGAACGATCGCAGTATCTAATTGAAATTCACCATCGATTTTTAAATCAGGTCTTTTTTCTTTAGCAATTTTTACCGCACTGACAACTTTATCTACTAGTTCACCTTGACCAGAGCCAAGAGTTGAATAAGATAGTAAGGCACATCTTGGTTCCCAACCAGTAACTGCTTTAATTGTATCACACGTTGCAATGGCAATTGAGGCTAGTTCAGAAGCACTTGGGTTTGTACAAACCGCACAGTCAGCTAAAGCAATTAAATTACCACCGTCACTAAATGTATAATCAGGTAATTGAGCAATTCCAACCGAAGAAATTGTGTCTAAATTATTTTCTAAGCCAACTATTGTTTGGGCAGCATAGACAAAATCACCAGAAGTACTATTAATACCAGCAAACGTTACTTCTACTTCATCTACAGCTTCCATAACTAAAGCGTAATATAATGGATCATTCATTCTGCGACGTAATGATTTTTCACCGTAGATAATATTTGGAAGTTTTAAGTATTTAGTAAGAATTTTGTTAGTATATGCTTCATCGGCAATGTCAATAAATTCCCATTTGGAATAGTCATATTTATTTTCTTCACAGAGTTTTTTTACTTCATCTATGTGTCCAACAATATATACTTTACAATATCCTTCATCACTAGCAATAGATATTGCATTTAACATTTTAACATCGTTAGCTTCAGGAAAAGCAACCCGAACAGGATTACTTTTCGCTTTAGCTTTAACACTATCCATTAAATTCATAGAAGCCCTCCTTAACGATAAATGTAGTCACCATCTTCATAACGAGGAGGAATGACTGGAATAAGTAAATAAGAATCATATTTACCACCCGTATGAATAACATGTTTTCCTTTATTATCTGGAAGCCATGCTAGAGGTTCAAACCAAGGATCACGAATATAACGACCAGCAATTTGAATCCGTAATTTTTGACCTTTATGCCAAATACGAGAAATTGGCCAAATTTCAATATCAACTGGAACAATTTCACCTGGTTTTAATTTTTCAACGCGATCATGAGTGTGTACTGGTTGATATTCGGTTGATAATTCTTCATCAAGGTGGCGAGCAGAAACCCGCATTTTCCCCCATGAACCAGGGTGTTTTTCGGTTCCGAAAATTGTGACTGGTAGTTCTTCACCTTTAGTTGAAGTTTTTTTGATATTAACAAATAAATCCATGTCATCATGACCTTCAGCTTCAACCCATAAGCGAAGTTTCATATAACCAGTAAGTTCAGTATCTTTTCTAAAGGTATATTCAAAGTTTGTTTCCCCTTTGATAGGATCATAACTAACTTTAGCCGCTTCTTTTACTGGAGCATCGCCAATTTTACCATTTTTGGCATTTAAGTAAATTTTCTTATATTCTGTTCTAGCTAAAGGCCATTCATTTTCAGGACGATCAGTTTGATAAGGATATTCAAAAGCATCCATAACTTCAATCCGAATTTTTGGCGTTAATTCCCAACCATTATAAATATTTTTTAAATAACGGTCAAAGAAACGTTTTAAATCAGCTAAGCCTTTTGGTGAATATGTATCAGGCCATTCAAAAACTTGGTGTGAACGCATCCATTTTTTATGGGTTCTAATTTTGTTAAATCCTTCCCAACTTCCTCTTAAATGGAAATGATTCCAGTTACATGTTACATAAGTTGGAATAGTAATTTTTTCATAATGAGGGATTTTATCTTGCCAATATGGACTTGTAACAAATGGTTCTTTTTGACACATTTTAGCCATATTATCAATATAACCTTTTCCCATTGTACCATAAACGATAGAAGCACCAAATAAGCCTGGAATGCCACCTTCCATTAAAGATTCACGGTACATATCACCAGTTGCTTCCCAAGGCGCTATACAAGTTAAATGTGGAGGTTGTTCAGCCGCAACACGCCACTGACTCATAGCAACACCAGAGTTACCAAACATTGCAATTTTTCCTGTACACCAAGGTTGAGTAGCAGCCCATTCAATAAAGTCGTAGCCGTCTCTTCCGTCTTGTGTACCAAACGTTTGGAAATCTCCTTCGGAATTACCAATACCTCTTGGGTCTACGTTAGCTACAGCATAACCTTCATAGCACCAATAAAGTGGGTCTGAAGATTCAAATTTACATACATCAGAAACCGTTCCTTTAGGACATCCCATTGGTCTCATTCTTTGAATAGGTTGATCCCAAGGACGTTTCCCAAAGAATGACCAAGAAATAATTAATGGTACAGGTTCATCTAATGCTGTTTTAGGAATATAAATATCCGCATAAATTGTTATGCCATCACGCATTTTGATAGCTTGGTCTTGCATACACAAAACCTTTCCTTCTTCGTCAATTGGATATGTTTCTTGACGAATTGGACTTTCTACACAATAGTTCATTGCTTCTTCACGCGGAACTTTAGCAAATTCTTCGGCTGGAATAGGTTCAGCCATTTTAGTGAAAATAACATCGCAACTAGAACCGTCAGGGTATGTTACTTTCACAATTTTTTCGTCACGTTTTGGTTCTTCAGTGACGAATGTCATTTCTTCCTTTTCTTCTTTCATTTTTACCTCTCTATTCTTTTATTCTATACTTTTGTCTAAAATCTCTGCTGCATCTTCAATTGTTTTTGCATGCATGAAATCAGTGTATTTTACATACGTATCATACTCATCTTCAAAAGAAGCAATTATACCAGCCATTTCTAAAGATTTTAAGCCTAAATTTGCCACAAGGGTATCTTTTGATAATTCGCTTGGATCTTTCTTTAATGCTGCTGCTGTTCTTTCAATAAGTTTTTGCAAAATTTCTTCCTTCATCTCTACTCCTTTCTTCCAAAATATGGTATATTTTATTTAGGTGATTCTAATGAATTTTGAAATTGGCACGGATATTTTAAGTCTGAAAAGACTTGAAAACATTTTAGAAAAATACCCTCATTTTATTAATAAGTATTATACAAAAGAGGAAATCAAAATTGCTTCAAGCCTTAAAAATCCCTTATCTTTTTATGCGACTCGCTTCGCAGCCAAAGAAGCTATTTTTAAAGCCTTAAAAGGAAAATTTGATTTTAGTGAGATAGAAATACTTAAAAATACAGATGGCAGTCCTAATCCCAAAATCCTTAATCACAACGATATTAAAATAAAGTTGTCTTTATCTTATGAAGAAGACTATGCCATTGCTTGCTGCCTCGTCCTATTTTAATACCTTATATTTATTTTAGCATAACCTATATATTCAAGTAAATATTTTTACTGTTTTTTTTCACATAAAAAAAGCAGCATTGACAAGATGCTACTCTAGTTTCGAATCATCACCCACTTTAGTCGAAGCAGTGATGCTTACCTGAAGTTTTCTTTCTTCATACGATCGTACACTTAATAGGGATAAGGCCTCGAAAGGCATTCACAAAAAGTTTAAAATAAATCATTAAACCCAAGGGCGCGTTCATATACTAAAATACAAACTCCGAATGACAAGAAATAAGCTAATGCAGATTTCTCATAATTCATTGCCATATCTATTAAGTAACTATACTTTATCACAAAATATTTATAATTGCAAGTACTTATATTTAAAAATTTGTTTTTTTAGGCTAATTCTTTCATAACACTTTGATAAAAGTTTTTTTCTCTTTTTAATGTCGTATAGCGACCATGTGAAGGAAGCAGAAAGTCCCAAATATTAAATATTATTCTAAAATTCAAAGTTCCATTCTATTTCAATATCTCTTGATTTCAATTCTTTATCATAAACTCCTATATAAACTTTATCAATAAATTCATCTACTATTACTTTATTTAACTTACTTATATGTTTATATTTCTTTAAAATATCTTTTGCTTGTTTTTTGTTTTCAGTTATTTTCTTTAAAGATTCTATTTCTTCATCTATTATAGAAATTCTTTTATTCATCTCTTCTATTTCTTTTTTATGCTAAAATATTCCATGTGATACAACTCCTTGAACAAGATTATTGTATCACAAATTTGCCCTGGTTTCGTATGATTTCAGGGTTTTATTGTTATCAAACAAAAAAGAGACTGTCAAGAACTAATTAATTCGTTTCACGACAGCCCCTTT
>CALVLG010000039.1 GCA_944336815.1 uncultured Bacilli bacterium
TAAAGCTATTCGTTTGTATAAAAGATTAGGCTTTAATGTTTTAGAGGAGACAGAAACACGTTATTTAATGAAATTTGAAAACATGTTTTAAATAATTGCATAATTTAGTTATTTGTTTTATAATGAATATATCAAAGCAAATTTGATTATAATAATAAAAGGATACATCTGAAGTGTAGATCAGATGCTATCCCAAGGTTTGGGGCACCTGAATACAACAATGTTGTTTCAGATGCCTTTTTTATTTAAAAAGTAATATAAATACTATAATAAATAAAAGGATGATTATTAAATAAAAAGATTTTTCTCTCTTATTCATAATATCACGCCCTTTCTATTCTTTCTAGAAAGGGAAAGCATCTGAATTTCAAATGTATCCAATATCATTATAGCAAACTGTAATATGTGATGCAAATTGATGCTATTAATTAACTTCTTTTATTGTTTGGGTTAAGATACTAAATAAATAAGTATATACTGGTAAATTTTTTTGCATTTCTATATATTTTTTGTAACCATTCAATTGCTTTATATAAGCTGTGTCAGTAAGATTATTTAACTTATAATCAATTATATTTATATGGTCACTATAAACTAGCATTAAATCAATGATACCATAATATTCTTCATTATTTTCTTCATAGATAAATTCATACTCTTGATATATTGAAGCTTTATCTAAATTTGCAAAAATCTTGTTTTTAAGCATATTTTTTATAATTGAAACAATCCATTCATTATCAATATATGAAAAATCTGGGTTTTTAAAGGAAAATAATTCGAGTGTTTCATGAAATTTTGTGCCAAGAAGCATGTTTTCTTTTTCTTCTTTGCTTATAATACTTGGTATTTGTTTAGAAAACGTTTTCTTTTCAATTTCTTTAGTTTCAATATTTAGGGGGTTAATATTTAATTGTCTTTCTTCTTTAGGTAATGAAAGGTTTAATTCTTGAGGTAGTAGATATTTCTTGGTTAGAGGGATATTGTCTAAATTTATTTTGGTGATAAAAGGTTTGATTTCATTAGGTATAGAATATAACATATCCGCAAGTGATTTATATTTATAGCGAATAGAGTTACTAACTATTCCTTGGTCATTTTTTTTGGTATATGTTGTGTCCTTTTCGGGTAATAGAAAGATTATTTTTTCTTTTGCGCGTGTTAAAGCAACATAAAATAAACGTATTTTTTCTGATATATCATCATGTTTCATTTTTTCTTTGATTAATAGTTTAGTGAAGTTTTCTTTTAAGCCATCTTTAAAAATAGGGATATATATCGGACTATCTTTTTCATAAATAATCAAACTAGTTAAATCTTGTCTACTAAAAGACTTATATAAACCACAGAAATAGCAAATAGGAAATTCTAACCCTTTCGATTTATGAATATTCATAATTTTAACACTGTTGGAAGAAGAAGCTCCTAAATTGTATTTTATTTTTTCATCTTTCTTTAATAGTTCTTCTAAAAATTCGTCAAATTCATAAATTGTTTTGCCTAGTTGATTATATTCGTTGGCAATTTTTAAAATTTCTTCAATTCTAGTAATTGTTTCTTTGATATTACCAATAGTAATAATTTTTGCATAAAAATTAGTTTTATTTAATACTTCTTCTAAGACTTCTGCAATTGATTTTATATCGATTTCTTGAGCTATATCTTTTAAATCTTGATAGATTATTGTGTCTTTAAAAGTATAAGTGCTAAAACACTTAAATATTTCATCATCGGAAAGACGATACAAAAAACTTCTGGCTAGACTTAAGAAAGAATGCCGAAATGACTCATCATAGTTTTTTTCTTTAATATTAATTAAGAAAGAAATAATGTTTTTTACTAAATATATATCATTGCTAGTATTTAATTCTTCGTCTTTATATAAAGCAAGAGGAATTTGTAAATATTCAAAGATTTTTTTGGTTAAATCAAATGTTGTATTACGATCCATAATGATGCAAAAATCTTGCCAAGTGGCTTTTTTTTGTTGGTGGCTTTTTATGTCATATAAAGGATAGCCATTATTTACTTTGGTTAAAATATCATGACCGATTGTAAAAATTTCGATTTCTTCTTTAGAAAATTGTTCGTTTTTTTCTGGGTAGGTAAGGATACTCATTTGATGGCTTACTTCGTTTTGGCCTTTTTCTTCATATTCTTTGTTACCATAAATCATTTGATGCGTGGCAATATAATCGGCATTGCCAATTTCTTCGTCCATAATAGGATTAAAAATCGTGTTAATGTTGTCTAATACTTCTTGGCGAGAGCGAAAGTTTTCTAATAAATCAATTTTTAGACCGTTTTCTTTTTGAGAATATGAATTGTATTTGGCGCGAAATATATAGGGATTGGCATTGCGAAACCGATAAATGCTTTGTTTAATATCGCCAACCATGTAAACATTATTATTACTAATTAGGGAAATACAGGCTTCTTGAATATCTGAAGTATCTTGGTATTCATCAATCATAATTTCTTTGAATTCATTTTTTAGTATTTCACGTATCGCTTGGTTTTCGGTCAATATTTTTAAGGATAATTTAGCAATATCTTGGAAATCAAAAAGATAGTTTTCTATTTTATATTGATTTAATTTTACAAAGAATTGTTGACATATTTCAATTAAAATTTCTAAAAGTTCTTGACTTTTTAAGTAATCGCTTGCAATTGTTTTAGAATCACCGTATTTAGTTAATTCGGTTAGTTCATTTAGGCATTTTTTAATTTTTTCTTTAGCTTCTTTAGTTTCTTCTTCGCTTCCTCTTGGAACCATGGGGAGCTTACAACTTTTTATAAGGGCTAATAATGTATCTAAGTCATTTTTTTGTTTTAATGGACTTATAGAAGCTAAAATTTTGTTTAGATATTCTTCAGTAAAATTATTTTTTTCTTCATCAACAATCAAAAATAATTCATTTATTTTATGGTCGATAATTGTAGTGTATTCTTGAAGTAAAGAGGCAATTTTTTCTGGAGAATAAAAGTTATTTATGTAGTTTTTTAAATATGTTGATAAATCAAGGCGTATTTCTAGTTTGTTTATTAAAGATAAAATCGTTTCTTTAAGTTCATTATCGTCTTTATTACAAAGGGTATAAATTAAAGTTTTAAATTTTTCATCCTGGTTACTTTCGTAATATGAATTAAAAATATCATCTAATATCTTTCTTTTTTGGGTGTTTAAAATAGTTTCTGAGGTAATGGTAATATTTTGGGGAAGGTTTAAAAGATAGTGATATTTTTTAACAATTGATAGAGCAAAGGAATCAAAAGTTGTAATGTAAGCCGTATCTAATTTACTTATTTCCGTTAAATAATTATTCTCTTCTAAGTTTCTTTTGATTCTTTCTTTCATCTCAGCCGCGGCAGCGTTGGTGAATGTTAGGATAAGAAGTTCATTTATATGAATGCCTTGGTTTATTTTTTCTAAAACGCGTTTGGTTAAAACGGTTGTTTTGCCTGAACCAGCTCCAGCGGAAACTAAAATGTTTAAGCCAGTTTCATGAATGGCTTTTTCTTGGTTAATCGTTAAGGCCATCTTGCACTTCCTTTCTTAAAAAGTTTTTAACAGAGTTTACATATACATTGTCTTTGGCGGTATGAAAGCAAATATCTTTAAAGGGACAATAATTACAACTAACATTGTCCTTGTTATCAACAATTTTGGGGTTAATTAAAAAGTTAGCGTTTTCAATGTTCGTTAGGCAATTTTTAATATTAACATCAATGATTTCATACATTTTGGTAGTTGTTTCTTCGTCTAGCAAACGACTAGTATGTGCGAAATTGCCATCTTTTTTTTCTTTTAAACCATAAATTAAAGATGAGTTTTGATATTCGTTATCAACTAATTTTAATATTTCTTTATTTGGATTACTATAACCTTGTAGTTTTACTAGTTCTTTTTTTTGAGTTTCATAATTTTTATTCGGATCATATTTTATTTTGGGTAAAAGTATTTTTTGTAAATAGAAGCCACCAATGATTATGTTTTCTAAATTGTTTATTTTCTTTATTAAGTATAAATAAGTTGGCAATTGCAAGTTTAAGCCAATGGGATAATAGGCCGGATTTACTGTTGTGTCACCGGTTTTATAATCAGTGATGTTAATAACTGTTTGGTTATCCACTTTTGTGAAGCTCAATTTATCTATTTTGCCTTTAAATGTGACATCTAATTTACTTGGTATTTTAAATTCAACGGGAACTTCCGTTTTGATTGTTTTTAATGATGAATACTTTTCTTGTGCAAGGATTGTTTGAATAACAAATCTAAAATCTTCTTTTAATTTGGTTAAAAAGAATTGTTCTTGATGAGTCCAGGTTTCTTTTTTGGCTTCATAATCATAAACATAATCAAAAGAAAATTCTTCTTCATGCATTCTTTCTAAAACTTTATGAAAAAGGGTTCCGATTTTTAAATTGAAATTTTCTTCACTTGGTTTTAAGTGTAGGATGTTGTTTAAATAATAAGAAAACGAGCATTTGTTAAAAGTATCTAAGGCAGTATAAGATAAGGTTAGTTTATTTTTTAAGTAAGCATAAAGATTTTCTTTATTTATACTATCAAACTGTTCATCATAGGTTTGATATGGAATAGAATATGTATTTTTCAAAACGAAAAGCGTCTGGCTAGTGGTATTATATTTGACATATTCATCTAATAAAGAAGCCAAATAAACTTGATTATAATTGTGTGAAGAGTTTAGTTTGATACTGGCATTTTCTTGAGGAAAGTTCGTTAATAAAGCGGAAGGGTAACATTCTTTGCCACGATTTTCTTTTTTAAATGTTATAAAACAATTTGGAGTGGTAGTAATAATGTTTTTGATTGTTTCTTTTTCTATTTTGTTTAAATCTTCAGCTGTATCAAGACCAAGCCTTTCTTTTTCTTCATCGTTTAGATAATCTTCATCTTTGAAGGAGTGGGGAATGTTGCTATTAAAATCTAAGAAAAAAACATAGTCATCTTTAGTTGTCTGTTGTTTTAGATCTAGTTCTCTTATACAATTTTGTTTATTTTCTAAAGGCTTTTTTAATGTTTTTAAGTCATTAGTTATGAACAATATTTTGTTTTTTAGGTTAGCATATTTGTTTAAAAGATTAATAATGATGGTAATTATTTCGCTGTTTTTGGCCTCTTTTTGCTTTTCTTCTAAATAATCATAAGCTGTTTGTTCGTTTTCTTGATATAGTTTTAAAAAAGTAGCTACTAGAGGTAGTTCAATTAATGTTGTTCGTTGGTTTAGAAGGAGGGGAATGTTTAAAAGTTTAAAAATTCTTTTTAGAGGATAAACATATTCATCAGTGACGTTTTTTAAGTATATATGGTTAATGTTTATGTTATTGTGGATAAGTTCAATTATTTGTTCACCAACAAAGGTTATTTCCTCTTCAATATTATTGCAAACAAAAACTTTAGGAATAGTCTTTTTTTGATTTTGGAGAAATAAATATGTAACATTTGGTAAATTGGTAAATATTTTTTGGAGTTTTTTACTTGGATATATGTTTTCTAGGATAATTTCATTATTACTTAAATATTTTTTTAAACCGTTATTGAAAACGAGAAGTTTTTTAGTTAATAAATCTTGCTTTAAATTAGTTAAAAAGATTCCTTTTTCATTAGATAAATTTTCAATTGGGGCTGAACATATTGTTGATAAGTATATTTTAGCAACGTCTAAAATTACGTTTTCTTTTTGACAAATATATTCTAGAGTTTCCGGTGTATAGATGTAGGGATAAATTTTTTCTAATTCATTTAGACTGTAAAATTTTACTTCGGCAAACGGTTTTTCTTGACGGATTTTTTTTATTAAATTATTTTTGTCATAAGAGTTTGTAATTAAAACCTTTGCCATAATACTTCACCGTTATTTATTATAGCAAAATTATGACTAAAAGCCCAGTAGCGTTTAAATGGCCTTTTTACTTTTGAATCATCAGCAAATATTAGAGATATTCATTCGTTTAAAAATAAGTGAATTACTTTTTAGTAAAAGTAATTTTTATTAGTATTTACATTGTAATAAATTTCTATGGCTCTATCTTTTTTTTTGCTTAAAATTAGGGTATAATAAAAGTAGAAAAAAGGTGATAAAAAGTGGCTTTTATTGAAGTTAAAAATTTATCTAAAACTTATAAGATGGGCGAAGTTACAATTAAGGCTGTTGAAGATATAACATTTTCTATTCAAGAGGGCGAACTTGTGGTTGTTTTGGGGCCTAGTGGGGCAGGAAAAACAACGGTTTTAAATATTTTAGGGGGTATGGATACACCTACTAGTGGTTCAGTTATTGTTGATGGTAAGGATATATCTAAGTTTAATCGAAAAGCCTTAACTAATTATCGACGTTATGACATTGGGTTTGTTTTTCAATTTTATAATTTAGTTGGTAATTTGACTGCTTTAGAAAATGTTAGTTTAGCTAGTCAAATTTGTAAACATCCAAAAGATAGTTTGGCAACTTTAAAGCAAGTTGGCTTGGGCGATAGAAGTGATCATTTTCCGGCTCAATTATCCGGGGGCGAGCAACAAAGGGTTAGTATTGCTAGGGCCTTAGCTAAAAATCCAAAACTTTTATTATGTGATGAACCGACGGGAGCTTTGGATTCTAAAACAGGCCGAATGATTTTGGAACTTTTGCAAGATACTTGTCATAAAGAACACATGACAACGATTATAATTACACATAATGCTGTGATAAGCGAGATGGCAGATAAAGTGATTAAAATTAAAAATGGTAAAGTTGATGATATTATCTTGCAAAAGAAACCTAAACTTGTAAAAGATATTGATTGGTAATGTTATTGTTTAAAAACAGTTTTATAAAAATTAGAAAATCTTTAGGTCGGTTCTTTTCTTTAATCTTTATTGTTGCTTTAGGCAGTGCTTTTTTTGCCGGGGTTAGAGAAACTTCTTTTGATATGCTTAAAACAGCTGATGCTTATTTTGATAGTCACTCGTTGATGGACTTTCGGATTGTTTCGACGATGGGGCTTACTGACGATGACGTTTTATCTTTACAAGAGTTAGAATATGTTCAAAAAGTAGTCCCAGGGTATTCTTTTGAAACGGAAGTAGATGGTAATGCGACAAAAGTTTATGGTTATTTAGATGAAATGAATACTGTTTCGGTTGTATCGGGAAGATTACTGGAAAACGAAAATGAAATTTTGGTTGAAGAGGGCACTTATAATGTTGGTGATGTGATTACCTTTGATGATAGTGCTTTGGACTTTGTCAAAAATAAAACATATACGGTTGTCGGGACAGTAGAAACACCAATGTATATTTATGAGAATAAGGGAATTTCAACTGTTGGTGATGGTAAGTTAGATACTTTTATGTATATTATGTCTTCTAATTTTACGATTGATTATTATACAGAAGTGTATTTAACGGCTAAAGATAGTTTGGAAAAAATTGCTTATCAAGATGACTATTTAGAAACAGTTGATAGGTTAAATAATGAACTTGTAAATTTAAAACCAATTCGGGAAACGGCTCGTTATGAAGAGATACTTGCCGAAGCTATGAAGCAAATTTATGAAGCTGAAGATGAGTTAAATAATCAGAAAGCGGAGAATGACAAAAAATTTGCTGATGCTCTAAAAGAAATTCAAGATAGTGAGGCCAAAATTAATCAAGGATGGGTAGACTATAATAATGGGGTATCTACTTTAGAAAAAACAAAACTTGAGATGGAAAAAACGTTTGCGGAAAAAGAAAGTGAAATAGAAGCTGGTGAGAAGGCAATAAATGCGGCCCTTGCTTCTTATAATATTACCATTGAAGAAATAGCTTTTTTGAAGGAAACCTTAAGTACGCAAATTAATAAATTAAAAGAAACGTTGGCTCTTTTACCGAGCGAGAGTGAAGAGTATCAAAAGTTAGATGGCCAAATAAAAACGTTGGAGGCTTCTTTAAGAGGCTTGGAGCAAGTAGAAGATAATTATGAAACTTTACAAAAAGGCAAAACTGAACTTCAAAATGGTAAAACTGAATGGGAAAAACAATATAATAATAGTTTGGTTTCTTTAAATAGTGCTAAGCAAGAACTTATAAATGGTGAAGCTGATTTGGAAGCAGGCAAGGCTTCTTATAACGCTAATTATGCGACATATCAAAGTGAAATAGCAAAGGCTGAACAAGAAATTCTTGAGGCTAGAGAAGAAGTTAAAAATATTGAAAAACCGGTTTGGTATTTGTTTGACCGAGAAGATAATGCAGGATATACAACATTCTATGATGCTGCGACTAAAATTGACTCTATTGCGGCGGTTTTTCCCCTTTTCTTTGTTTTAGTGGCTTTCTTAATGTGTATGAATACAATGACGAGAATGATTGAAGAAGAAAGAGGCGAGATTGGGTTATTTGTTTCTTTGGGATATTCTAAAGGTAAAATTATTACTAGTTATTTATTTTATGTTTTCATTGCAACTTTGCTTGGACTTATCGTTGGTTTAAGTATTGGGTATCTGGTTGTACCGGCAATTATTTATCGTATTTATGTTTCAATGTTTACGTTACCAGATTTAGAGATAACTTTTAACGTTTTAGTTAGTCTTATTATTGCGCTTGTTTGTTTTGGGTCAATGGGAGTTGTTACATTTATAACAGCTAATCGTAACTTTAAACACATGCCGGCTAATTTGCTTCGACCAGCTGCACCTAAAATGGGTAAAAAGGTTTTATTAGAAAAAATAGCCTTTATTTGGAAACGACTTAGCTTTACTTGGAAAGTTACTGTTCGTAATTTATTTCGATATAAAAAGCGGATCATTATGACTTTGGTTGGTATTTCTGG
>CALVLG010000040.1 GCA_944336815.1 uncultured Bacilli bacterium
CCACAAACAAGACATGGACCGGTAGGTTTTTCATCATCGATAGTACAACGGCTTTTATAGTTAGTATCGTTTTTGATTTTTTCTTCGCAACATACATCACCACACCAATTTATTTTAACAAAACCAGTTTTTTCTTGGGTAAGTTTTAAAAATTCGGTATAGTCTTTTACATCATAAATATGTTCATCACGACGTTTTAAAGCCCGATTATACATGTCATTTTGAATTGTTTCAAGTAAAGTTGGGATAACGTCTTTAACTTCATCAACTTTGATATTTTGTTTGGCTAGAGTATCCCTTCTAACAATGGTTACTTCGTTGTTTTCTAAATCTCTTGGGCCAACTTCAAGGCGAATTGGAATTCCTTTTACTTCAGCTTCGGCAAATTTATAGCCAGGGCTTTTATCAGATAGATCAATTTTGTAGGTAATATCATTTGGTAAAGCAGCAGCAATGTCATCAATTGTCTTTAATACTTTTTGATCATTTGTAATAGGAATAAAGATTAATTTTATAGGGGCGATTTTTGGTGGTAAAACTAAGCCGTGATTATCACCATGAGTCATAATAATTGCCCCGATCATTCTAGTAGAAACACCCCAACTTGTTTGATATGGCGTTTTTAAAGTGTTATCTTCATCTAAGTATTTTATATCAAAGGCTTTGGCAAAATGATCACCAAAATAATGACTTGTACCATTTTGAAGAGCCACCCCATCATACATCATAGCTTCTAAAGTATAGGTCTCTTCAGCTCCGGCAAACTTTTCTTTATCTGTTTTACGACCAACTATTACAGGTAGAGCAAGAATATTACGTTGAAAGTCTTCATAAACTTTTAACATTTTTAATGTTTCTTCTTTTGCTTCTTCACTTGTTTTATGCATGGTATGACCTTCTTGCCACATAATTTCTCTGCTTCGTAAGAAAGGTCTAGTTGTTTTTTCCCATCTAACAATTGTACACCACTGATTATATAATTTTGGTAAATCACGATAGGACTTAATAATGTTTTTGTAATGTTCACAAAAAAGGACTTCACTGGTTGGCCGAACACAAATTCTTTCTTCTAATTTTTCTTGGCCACCCATTGTAACCCAAGCTACTTCTGGGGCAAAGCCTTTGACATGTTCTTTTTCTTTATTTAATAAAGATTCAGGAATAAACATAGGCATTTGGACATTTTCATGGCCTAGTTTTTTAAATTCTTGATCTAGCAACCGTTCAATGTTTTCCCAAATAGCGTAGCCTAAAGGTCTAATAATCATGCTCCCTTTCATGCTGGTGTAAGAAACTAAATCGGCTTCTCTTACAACATCAGTATACCATTTGGCAAAATCGACATCGCGATCAGTGATCTTACTCACTAACTTGGCCATTTTCGCTTCCCTCCTCTATGTTAAAATCAGCAAGCGTGCCATTTTCAGTTAAAATTTTATTTACTTGTTTAGTTGCTTTATCTAGTTTTTCTTGACAAATTTTAACAAGGTTCATGGCATCAGTGTATTTATTTATGGCATCTTCTAAAGGAATTTGGCCACTTTCTAAATCTTTAATTATTTTTTCTAGCTCTTCTAGAGCGTGTTCAAATGTTATTTCAGTCATGATATATCTCCTTTACTACTGTCTTTACACTTCCTTTAGAAAAGGAAATTTGCAAAGTATCATTTATCTTTAGTTTACTACTATCTTTTATTATTTGTCCATCTTTTTTAGTTAAGCTGTACCCTTTTTCTAAAATGTTTAAGGGATTAACTAATTTGACGGTTTGAAGAAAAAATTGTAAATCGTTTTGTTTTTTTAATAAAATCATTTGCATATTCTTGGCTAAAACTTGTTTATATTGGCTTATCTCGTTTTGTTCTTTTTGATATAAAATCATTGGATTTGTTAAAAGATAACTTTTTTGCCAAGTATTTAAGGCTTCTTGTTTGGTTGTTAAAAAGTTTTGAATACTTTTTTGGAGATTTTCCGTTAGTAAATCAAGTTTTTGCATTTTAGTTTCATATAAAATCATTGGATTTTTCAAAACAAAACTTTCTTTTAATTTATTTATTGTATGATTTAAGTCTTGGAGTTTTTGATAAAATAAATGGTTTATTTCTTGTTCTTTTTCTTTAAAAAGAGCTTTTACTTCCTCGGTGGTTGGGGTTGCCATTTCGGCTGCTCCAGTTGGGGTTGGGGCGCGTTTGTCAGCAACATAATCAGCAATGGTATAGTCAATTTCGTGGCCAACGGCACTGATAACGGGGATTTTAGAGTTATAGATGGCTCTTGCTACTTTTTCTTCATTAAAAGCCCATAAATCTTCAATTGAGCCCCCTCCCCTACCAACAATTAAAAGATCTAAATCATAGTCTTGGGCTTGGATAATGTTTTTTACAATGTCATCTTTAGCTTGTGCTCCTTGAACTAAGGAAGGAAAAAGAATTGTTTCACAGATAGGAAAACGTCTTTTAATCGTACTAATGATGTCTTTAATGGCCGCGCCTGTAGGAGCAGTAATAATACCTATTTTCATGGGAAATTTTGGTAATGGTCTTTTATGACTGGTTGCAAAAAGACCTTCAGCATGAAGTTTTTGTTTTAATTTTTCAAATTCAACATAAAGGTTACCTAAACCATCAACCATCATTTTATCAATATATACTTGGTAGTTACCGCCAGCAGGATAAACGCTTACCCGTCCTTCAACTAAGACATTTTGGCCATCTTCGGGGTTAAAGGTAAGTTTGGCAGCGCTGCTTTTAAACATCACGGCATTAATTCTTGAGGCATCATCTTTTAAGGTTAAATATAAATGACCAGATGAATGCCGTTTAAAATTACTTATTTCCCCTTTTAAATAAATTTTTTGTAAATGTTCATTAGTATCAAAAAGCATTTTTAAATATTGGTTTATTTGGGAAATTGTTATGTATTTATTATTCATGGTTAAGCCCCTTTTCTTTTGATAAAATAACCCCAAGGTTTTGATAATGGGTCGTATAGTCTCTTATGATGGGGGTTTTAATAGTATCGTCCACATCTTTTAAAAACGTTTCGATAAATAAAGGTGAATATTTTTCGTATAAGTCTTTAAAATAGGCTTGTTCTTCATCATTACATTTATTTAGAAAAGCAGTAATTTGGGAGTAAGTTTTTAACTTGCTACTTTCTTCATCAGCCGAAAATTTGATTTTAAATGGATCGTTATATTGTTCATTATATAATACTATTTCTTGATAGGCATAGTTTTTAAAACTTTTTTCGGAATCAAAGACGGGCGCAAGAGCGACATTTCCATTAGTTATAACAAGGTCAAAGCCATTTATTGTCCGGTCACTTTGCATTGTAATTATGTCAATCATAAGTCTTTTTACAAGTTCTTTTTGCAGAGCTTCAATATTTTCTTTATTAAGATGATAAGTTTTTTCTAAAGCCGTTAAAAGGTCTTTTATATTAGCGTGTAAATGAGGTTCTTCGTAAACTGTTGCGAGGACTTCAGCGGCGGTTAAATAAGTTTTATTTGGCTTGCGAAATGTTTTAGTTAACTCGCCTTTAATGGGGCCAAGCGAAGCTAAAAATGTTTCAACCGTGGCCACACTTTCGTTTTGACAAATCGTTTCCACTAGTTTTTCTTTAATATAAAAAGACGGATCTACCAGTTCTTTAAAATAATAAGTATCTGAAATAAGATATGCATGTGGAGCACTGCTCGCATGATTTTCTATTAAAAGGCCTTTTTCTAGTCCTTCAGTTAAATCTTGAAGGTTTAGTTTAGCTAAAAGATCAATCATAATTCAGCCTTCATAAATTTGTCTAAAACCGCATTAATCATTTTTACTAAATCTTCATCAGTATATTTTTTGGCTAATTCAATGGCTTCATTTATAACGACAATGCTAGGAGTATCCATATATTTTAATTCGTAAATAGCCATTCTTAGGATAGCCGCGCCTGCTTTATCAAGCCGGTTAATTGGCCAATCTTTTAAGTATTTATTAGCAATTGTATCAATTTCTTCTTCGCTTGTAACAACACCATAGACAATATCTTTGACAAATTCATTATCAATTGCGATATTCTCAGCTAAAATTTTATCTACTTCAACGGGGAGATTATTTTGTTTTAAAATATCGATTTGATATAAACAAGTCATAATAATTTTTCTTAATTCTGAACGAGTAGTCATCTTCATCACCACCCATATTTTAACAAAAAAAAAGAAGTATTGCTACCTTTTTACACTTCTAATTTTCTAATTCGTTTAAATTCTTTAGTTGGAATAGCAAATTTATTGGTCATGATAAATTTTAAAAGTAAATCATCTTCAAGTTGCTCTTGATATTCATCTAAAAAAGCTTGATTACGGAATAAGATAAATTTATTAAAATCATCATAAAACTTTTCGTAACTTTGAAAAGTTTCTAGGACATTCTTGCCGGTATGTTTTAGAAGAAGATATTTTCTTTTATGGATAATCTTGTAAGTACCATCTTCATTTTTCTTGATTTTAGTAATAATTGGAAATTGAACCAAAACATTATTTTCAATTGTTTGAGGAATTTTCATAGCTACTAGAAACTCATTAAATGCGGTGCCATCATCTAAAACTTTGGTAGCTAAGAAAGTAGCTGGTAAGAGGTTTCGCATATCTAAATAAATATTTGCTTTTTGGATATAATTTCGGGCTTCGCATATTTTTTGCACGCCCGCATTAAAAATGGCTTCTTTTTGTTTTTGTTTCATTACTATTCTCCGTTTCTTTCTTTTTCGCTAATTTTTTTTAAGGCAAATAAAGTATTAATTGCTTCCATCGGGGTTATTCTTAATGGGTCAATTTCTTTTAATTTATCTCTTAATTCATCATGGTTATCGTCTGGAAACTCCATGACAAGTTGAATTTGTTCTTCGCTTTTATTTTTAAGAGGCTTTTTTTCATATACACTTAAAATATGCATAGCATCATTTATAATATCTTCAGGTAAGCCTGCTAGTTTGGCCACATGGATACCATAGCTTTTATCGACTGCCCCATTTTTAATTTTATGTAAGAAAGTTATTTGGCCATCACTTTCTAAGGCGCTGACATGAACATTTTTGATACTAGGAATTTTTTCTTCTAAAACAGTTAGTTCATGATAATGGGTGGAAAATAAGGTTTTGGCTCTTATTTTGGTACTAACATATTTTAAAATGGCTTCAGCTAAGCTCATGCCATCATAAGTGGCTGTTCCTCTTCCTAATTCATCAAATAAAATCAAACTATCTTCGGTAGCATTAACAATAGCGTTTTTAGCTTCTTTCATTTCAACCATAAAAGTTGATTCACCACTTACTAAGTCATCACTGGCACCAATGCGAGTAAATATTTTATCAATAATAGGTAGATTAGCTTTACTAGCTGGGACAAAACTTCCCATTTGGGCTAAGATAATAATGATTGCTAGTTGGCGCATATAAGTTGATTTACCACTCATATTAGGTCCTGTTATTAAAAGAGTATTAATAGATGCATCCATGATACAGTCATTAGCAACATATTCCATATTGCTTACTTTTTCAATAACTGGATGGCGGCCATTTTTAATTTCAATAATATGTTCATGATTAATGCTTGGTTTAACTAAGTGGTATTCTTCCGCACAAACAGCAAGAGATGTTAAAGCATCAATTGTAGCTAAACAATCTGCGGTATCTTTAAGTTCTAATAGTTCTTTTTTTACAATATCTTTTATTTCTAAAAACATATTATATTCCATTTCCACTATTTTTTCTTCCGCATTTAATATTAAGGCTTCTTTTTCTTTTAGCTCAGGACTAATATATCTTTCGGCATTTGTAAGAGTTTGTCTTCGTTCCCAATGAAAGTCTTCACTCACGTTTTGAAGTTGACCTTTAGTTACTTCAATATAATAACCAAATACTTTGTTATACCCTACTTTTAAGTTTTTAATACCAGTTTCTTCTTTTAGTTTGTTTTCAAAACTAGCAATAAAGTCTTTACCACCACTGCGGATACTTTTTAATTCATCTAATTCTTTATTATAGCCTTCTTTAATTAAGTAGCCTTCTTTGATAGTAACTGGCGGGTCTTCATAGATAGCTTTTTCTAAAAGTTCATATAATTTTTGATGGGTTTTTAAAGGATAATCAAAATGAAGTTCATCAATAATTCGTTTAATTTCCGGTAATACTTCTAAACTTTTCTTTAATTGTAATAAGTCTCTTCCGTTTAACGAACCACACGTAACTTTACCACATAGTCTTTCTAAATCATATATTTCATATAAGTTATCTCGAAGTTGTTCTTTTAAAATAAATTCTGTATTTAATTTTTCAATTTTAGCATAACGATCAAGAATTTTAGTTTCGTTTTTTAAAGGGTGCATCAACCATTGTTTTATTTTTCTAGAACCCATACTGGTTTTAGTTTTATCAATAAGCCAAAGAAGGGAAAAAGTTCTTTCTTTTAAACGAAGGGTTTCAATAAGTTCTAAATTACGAACGGTGTGAACATCCATTTCTAAGTAATCGTCTTCATATATAATGGTTGCTTCTTTTAAATGGCTTAAATCTTTTAATTCTTTAACAACTAGGTAATATAAAAGGGTTTGGATAGCTTCAATGTAATGGGCATCTTCAATATTGGCATAGATAGATTGATATTGATTGGTTAATTTTTCAGCTGAAAAAGATAATTCGATTCCATACGTTCCTTTTAAGGTTTTTATTAGTTCTATATCGTCATGATTGGGCAAGATGACTTCTAATATGCCCATATTTAAAACTAAACTAAGTAATTTATCTAGTTCATGCGGTATATTAGAAACGAATATGTCACCGGTGGAAATATCTGCATAGCAAATAGTATACATGTAAGTATAATCGATAATAGTAGCAATGTAATGGTTATTGTGTTCGTTTAATAATTCTAAATCAGCAATTGTCCCTTTACTGATTACTTGAATAACGCCCCTTTTTACCATGCCTTTAGTGTTTTTTGGATCTTCTAATTGTTCACAGATAGCTACTTTGTAGCCTTTGTTTACTAATTTTTCAATATATGGTTTAACAGAATGAAAAGGAACTCCACACATTGGCACACGTTCTTCTAAGCCGGCATTTTTACCGGTTAAGGTTAGTTCTAATTCCCGCGAAGCGGTAAGACCATCTTCAAAGAAAAGTTCATAAAAATCACCAATGCGGTAAAATAAAAGTTCTTCTTCATAATCTTTTTTTATATCCATGTATTGTTTCATCATTGGACTTAATTCTTCATAATTTACTTCATTACGTTTCACTTCTAACCACCTGTATTCGCATTATAACACAAAAGATTAGAAAATACTTTATTTTGACCACAAAAAAAGCTTTATTTTATAATTTCATCCGTAATTAAATAAGAGTTAGAATATTCTTGGCTTGTTTTTTTAAAATGATGAATGCCGTATATAAAAGTTTCTATTTTTTTATTTTGAAAATAAGCCATTATTTTGGGACTCATTATAATTTCTAAAAGACAAATAAAGTCGTAAGCTTGATAGTCTTCTTCGCTGTTAAAAAGATAATTTAAAACGCCATATTTTTCACTTTTTTTGGTCATAATCATTTTTTTAATTAGTTTATTTGAAAAACTCATCACATAAATGTTTTTATTTTTATGGTGCTGAATTATTTTTTGGAAAGCTCTAATGTTTAGATCTTCTTCTTTAATTTCAAAAAGAAATATTTTAGAGCTTGATATTTTTAAGACATCATTTAAGGTTGGTAAATTATATTTAGCTTTTAAATCTTTATAATTAGTAAGGGAAATTATATCTTCTTTAATTAAGGGGTTATGACAGATAACAAAAACCCCATCTTTACTTGTTCTTATGTCACATTCAAAACCAGCGTAATGGGGGTTATTTAAAGCATTTTGAAAGGCTTTTAAGGTATTTTCTTGGGCATTAATTTTTAAGCCACGATGAGCAATTAAATTATTCATATTAAAGAATATGCCTAAGAAAGATAAGATATTAAGAATCTTTTGGCTTTTTATAATTAAAATCGCTTAGACCATTAGAACTTAAACTTATAGTCATGGCACTTAAAATATATAAAAGCATATCAATAAAGTGAAATGTATGTTGCGCTAGTCGCATGATAAGAAGTAAGAAAAAGGAAATAATAAAACTCCAGATCTTGGTAGGAATTTTCTTTATTTTACCTAATTGCTTTGTAAATTCAACAATCATAAATACCATTGAAACAAACGTCGTGTAATTAGCTAGAGTTTCCCAAGTTATAAAGTCATTCATGTCTACCCTCCTTTTTTATAATTAAATTTTGCATAAGAAAAAGCCCTAAAGATTTAGTGCTTTCTTCTTTTATCTTCTTCTGGGCCTACAAAAGTCAAGCTGTCTTTTAAGTGTTTACCTTGTCTTATTTCTTCGTCAATATCAATACCTAAAGACAATAGCCATTCTTTTTCACGGCCTTTCCATTTTTCCGCGTCCCTATCAACTTGCTCATAAACAAAGGCGTTATAATCTAAGGCTTGAAGAGTTTCTAAATTGCCTTTTTTTGTGTATATATCACTCTTTTTTAAAACAAATTCTTCATAATTTCTAATGACATCTTTTTCTATATCCGTATATAGCAAACTAGTTTCACCACATACACCATATCTGGAAACAAATTCGCTTTCGGGATGCACTAAAGGAAAATTACCCAGATAAATCAAATCATATTTATCTTCCTTTTTGGAAAAAAACATTTCAAATGAATAAGCATAGATAA